>JAADGW010000027.1:624-12737 GCA_013152145.1 Deltaproteobacteria bacterium | reverse complement strand
TGGGTGGAATGAGCTGGGAATCGACGATTCTCTATTATCAGCTGATTAACGAAGGGGTGCGTGAACGACTCGGTGGGCTGCATTCGGCGCCGATCATCATGCACAGTGTCGATTTTGCCGAAATCGAAGCCTATCAGGTCACCGGGCAGTGGCAACGGGCCGGTGAAAAACTGGCCGCCGCCGCAGCCGGGCTGGAACAGGCGGGGGCCGAGATGGTGCTGATCTGCACCAACCTGATGCACAAGGTGGCCCCGGTCATCGAAACCCGGATCGCTGTGCCGCTGCTCCATATTGCCGATGCTGCCGGGCGGGAGATTAAACAGCGGGGCCTGCACAAAGTCGGACTGCTCGGTGCCCGTTACACGATGGAAGAAGATTTTTATCGTCAACGGCTGGCCGAGCGGTTCGGTATCGAGGCAGTGATTCCCACGCCGAAAGAGCGGGAGTCGATTCACCGGGTGATTTTTGAGGAGCTTTGCCGCGGGGTTATTACCGACAGTTCCCGGCGCAGCTACCTGGCGGTTATCGAAAACCTGCGTGCCCGGGGGGCCGAAGGGGTGATTCTCGGCTGCACCGAAATCCCGCTGCTGGTCAAACCGGAAGATACCGATCTGCCGCTGTTCAATACCACCGCCCTGCACGCCGGACTGGCGCTGGAGTGCTGTTTCGGTGAGCTGGATCGGGTTGCGGCCGGGTAATTTTTCAGCAGCGATAAGTCACAGGCCGCCCCCTCTCCGTTTTTACCGGGGCCCGTGGTCTTTATCGCTCACTGAATTGACCAGTAACTTCCCCCCAGAGTTTTGACGATTTTCGGTTTGCCGCTGCTGTCGATTCTGACTTGTTCCCTGACCGCAGAAACCTCTTCGTGGGTCAGATCATTATCGAAGATAGTGCCGCGAATGGTGACATTGTAACTGATGTTGTAGAGACCTTGCCCGGCATTGCTGATACTGAGCCCTGACAGGCGATATTCGATGTCGTCAAAGACGTTGTACATGTTGCGCAGGTTGTCTTCCAGGTCGAACAGAGTCACACCGTCAGCGGCTGACCAGTCATCATCGATATAGCTCATCACCTGCGATTCGTTTTTGGATTCGTAGGCTTGTCTGAAATTGGTATAAAAAACTTTTATCGTTTGTGCGTCAGCGGTCTGCGATTGTCCCTGTGGTGAACTTTGTTCCCTTAATTTCAGTTTTTTGAGCAACTCATTGATTGTATAAAATTTGCTTTTGTAGCCCGGTTGTAATACGGAAAAATACTTTTGTCCCGATGATGTCAATTTTGGATCAGTACAGGCTTTGGCTAAAAACCCCTCCACCGTTGCTTGCATTGCCGCTGCTTTTGTAAAGAGTTGTATCAGTTCGTCGTTACTGGATCTGCCATTGTTAGCGGTTTCAGCGTCATATTCCAAACTGCCGAACCGAGCTGCAATGTCCCCAAATTTACGAACCTGTTTCTGAAAATGGGCTTCTTTTTCCCCAATATCAAAATATTCGATACGTTTTGACACAAAAACGTTAATCACCGCTTGAATGCTGGCCGCCATTGTTGGGTCCCAGCTTTTTTTTACGACCCCTGTTGCAAATTCTAAATGATTGTCCGGATCAAGATTTAACCGTAACGTTTCCAGCCCGCTATGGCCATTTATGTTGATTTTATTGATATCATCGGGAAAGTTGCGGGTTACCTTGAGCGATTCGATCTTTTTCCTCAAAGTGTCGAACTCTTCATTGGAATGGAGACTGCAACTTCCGTCAACGTTTATAAATTGATAATGGCCGGGATCCTTTACTTTATTAAAAATTGCTGGACTGTTTACGTATAAATCAATGAATTTTGTAAGACCAATATTATATTTTTGATCCAGCCATACTATGTCGATTTTCTGCAATTTAGATTGAAGATTCTGCAAAATTTTATTTATATCTTCAGGAGTCAACAGAGTCGGACTATGATCTAGAGAAGAACAAGAAATGTTTGTTTGTGTGTCAATTACCTTGGGGTTAAATAAATAATGATTACTCCTTAATGATGCATAAATGGGAGAATTTTTATACTTGTAAGAATTTTGATATTTATTTCTGAAATTAAAGAGGGTATTTTCTAAAAGATTTAATGGTTTTCTTAACCTCTCTAAATAAGACAGATCTTTATCTAGGTTATCTGCCGCAATTTTAATTGATCGTCTAATTGACGGTAAGTTTCCCATAAAAGATTTAGCAGGTCCCAACATTTTTTGAGCATCCTTCGATGCTTTTGAAAAATATTTAATTGAATTAGAAATACGATCAATTTTAACTGATTGTGGGCCTTTATATTCTTGTAATTTAGTTATCAACTCTTTAATCATTTTACTACAGTTAATAATAGAGTTTTTTTGATTATAAAAATCTTCCGATATCTCAGACATCCTATCGATGTCAGAGGTAAAAGAATTAGCATAACCACCAATCGAAGAAAGTATATTGTTGTTAAGGGTATCAATGTGATTCAAAATAGGGAAAGTGAAATTATAAGGATCTAGATTTGTTTCGTCGATATTTCCAGGAGGCAATCTAAATTCAAGTAGACCAATATAGTTGACATTTGGCAAAGAACGTCCATCTTGCAATCCATAAGGTGTGAATAGTTTTGTTATCTCTCCTAACTTGGAGGAAAAATTATGATGTTCTTTTAATATCTGATCATAGAGATCGAAAATCATACTTTTTTGAGCTGCGGTTCTTTGCCGAAGCGTTCCCACGAAATTCTGTACCCGAGCCATTAATTTGTCGTAGAGCAGCTGATCGATTAATTCATATTGGCTTAATTTGTAAAGATAGTTGTCGTAATAGGGGTATGAGTAGGGATATGTATAGTTCATTGGTACGGATTTACGGGCTTGCTCCCGAGTATATAGCTGCTTTGCTTGTGTTTTTTGCTGCAGATATTTCTCTTTTACCTGCCGGAACTCGGCAACAATGTCTGATTGAGCTTTCTCTGTTTTTCCCGTTGCTAAATACTCTGCTTCGAGGGTTCGCCGCAATAAATCGAAAGTAAGAGTGAACGGAACCCGTCGGGCATGGTACGCCCCGGTAGATGGGCCTCGCACATTACCTTCACCAATGTTTTGCGCATCACTTTCAGCTTTTTGCACCATGTCAGCTGTCACAGTATCTCGTGCTGCCCATGCTTTGGAGTAAGAGGCTTTCAACTTGGCCATTAAGGACTTTCTTTCGTCCCCTAGTCGGCCTGTCGTCGGGAGAAAGGCCAGAACATTCATGGCATAGTTTTTACTATTAGCAATGACGATGATCAACGGCCCGGGGTTTTGGTCTTCTAACCCGCTCTTTATCAGCTTAGGACACTGGCGTATAAACGCTCTAACTTTAGGGAGCTTTTGAATCGCATTTACATACTTGCTGAGGATCTGTTCAGGGTTCAGCTGCTGGAATTTTGACTGCAGCTGACCGATGTATTTGCGCATTAAAAAAGCGCTTTCGCGTTTTTTGGCCAAATCATTTAGCGTGCTCAGCAGCCCCTCAATGTAGCCTTTATAATCTTGCTGATTTTCAATCAGCGCAGCATCCTCAATGTTATTCCCCGGCAGAGTCCAACGCTCCCAATAACTGGCTTCGGGCCATGTCTGCCCCAACTCCGATGTAACGTAAGCCTTGAAAAGTTCCCGCCAACTGTTACTCATGAGAATTTTGCGCCACACGTGTTCAACATTTTCTTTCGTTACCGGAATTGGATTTCCAGTGCCAAGAGCCCGCTCGGTGATTTTAAGAAAGGGGTCACTTTCAATACTGCCGTAGAGGCTTTCAAGCTGGCGCCCGATTGTCGCACTTTGCAAGGCCGATTCTGAAGCTTGCCAAATCTGTACGGCAACGATAAAAGTTGTGACCGGGAGTGTTGTTAACCCCGCAGCATTGAGGAATGCCTCTCCTGCTTTGGTGGATGCCAGCTCCCCGAGAGCAGTCAGGGCGCCTGATTGAGCTGCTCCCTTTAAGTCTCCCGCATAGAGTTTTCCACCAACATCAAGCACTGCGGCGAAACGGCCGATAATCTTATTGTACTTGTCAAGCTTCTTTGAAATATCTTTTAACACTTTAGCGGGGTTTTTGCCTAGGGATCGATCGTAGGCACCTAGGAGTTCTGAATATCCGGCAGGAATTGTTATTGTTGCCGCCTGCTCAAAGGGGCCAGGTGGCGTAGACTCGGCATGAGATATTCTGGGAATAGCCAGAAAAAGGCTCCACAGGGCGGCAATCAAAACCACGTTAACCGAAAATTTCATATTTAATACTCCACGACTGAACCCCCCAAAGGCGGCAGAACCATTACCTTCTGCCGCCCTTGAAGACGTTGACCTGGCATTCTTGGAAAATCCGTAGGGGTTATCCGGTGGGACGATTATCGACCGATACAACATTGCTCGGGAGGCTTCGGGAACCATCCGAAACTTTTTCAAGAATGATCCGATAATAGAGGAACGGGCCATAACCAAAACGAATGCGGTCAGTGACAAGCGCAGAGATGGTGGTGCTATCAAGAACATGACGATAAACTTCTGCCCAGGGGCCCGACCCTGACAGTGCCTCTTCAAGAACCATTTCGTAGTCCGGCGTTCCGACAATATTCGGGGACACAGCAAAGGAGAGAGAGATCGAATGCCAAGTGGTAAGGTTTGTCACTGCCAGACTTGTTGGCAATGGAAGAGAACCTTCTCCATCACCGGGAATGTTCCCTAGGGGGATCAACCGAATGTTGCCGGAGTCATCTACACTCAACACCTGGTTATTCTCACCGCTGTTAATCGTCCCGGTCGCGACCTCACCCGCATCACTCAGACCGAAAATCAACGGGTTTTTCATGCTGTAGATCTTCGGTGTGCCGTTTTCTAACTTGAAGGTGAATTCAGTTGAGGCATGGTCGCTGAAAGTTTCACCGCTGCGACTGGAGGTGACCATGCGGTTGTAGCTGATGGCAACAAACAGGTTGCCGTCAGCGGCGCGAGCGACATTGTTCAATGTGTAGTTGAGAGAGATATTATCGAACGCCGTAAAATCCTGACGGATGGCCGAGTCGAGAACCTCGGTGCCGCTGACGAACTGGTCGCTGACCAGTCGCATGAAGGCGAAGGAATCCTCATCCTGATAGGCTTTCACCAGCTGGTCGAGAGTTTTGTAGACCTGATCCTGCATGTTTTCGTCGGAGATCACCAGCTCTTTGCGGGAGGCGTCGACATCGTTGCTCTTTCCGGTGGTGTCGAGAACCTTGACATAGAGTTCATAGGTTCGGTCGGATTCCGGGGTGAAGCTGTAAAGAAAGCTGCCGTTGCTGGTGACCTTGGCTTTTTGCCAGCTCTGCTTGCCGTCGATGCTGATCTGCACGGCGCCGATCCGGTTTTTCCCGGCGGTACCTTTGCCGCGGATAAAGATTTTCCCCTGCGGCAGGCTCTCCCGGTACAGGGTGACTTTGTTGCCCAGTTCATCGTAGGACAGATCATTGAGGTAAATGTAGCGGGTGCTGACCCCGGCATCGGATTTGCCGAAAATCCACCACTTTGCATCGGCGTTGAGGGCCGGAGCGACCAGCAGTAAAACCAGGATGATAATTTTGGAAAACGCCGTGAGGGCGTTGTCGGTGCGGATGGACTGATTCATGGGGTATCTCTCCTCTTAGCCTTTAGAAGCGGACGCTGAAGCCGACAGTAATGCGATTTTCCCGGAAGTCTCTGCTGTCGGTCGTGTAGTCGTAATCATTGATCAATCCGCGCAAATAGAGAGTGCTGTTCTTCAGTCTGGCAAACAGTCTGGGACGGTAGTAGACATTCAGGCTGGCGTAAAACCGTTCGGCATCATCGGCCGATTCTTTGAATAGTTTATGCTTGCCGACCTTTAACTGCGAGGTGATTTTTTTACTCGGGATATCGCAGCCGAGCCCGACAGAATATTCATAGGAGTGGTCGACCTCGTCGTTCAGTTCGTTGTCGGAATGCCAGGTGCCCAGGTAGATGGTCGGTTTCCAGATAATGGCACCTTTTGTCATTCTGGTACTCAAGGAGGTGTTGGCGACAAACTCGTCATTTTTGCGTACCGTTCTGGTTTCATAATAGGTCATGCCCAGGTTGGTTGTGCTGTCAAAAATACCGAATCGATCACGATAACTGACGTTGATAAAGTGGTTCTGCGTGCTGGCGGCAGAACTGTAGCTGCGATCCATTTTGTAGCCGAGGGTGCCGACAGCGTAGCGCCGGTTGAACATTCGTTGCAGGCGAAAGCTGATCTCCGGTTTGTAATGCTGGGTGCGGACCGCCAGTTGGCCGTCAAGATTGTCACGATACCAGAGAAAAGCCGTGGTTACCGTCAGGCGGCGGGTGTATTTGTAGCGCCAGCTGGCTTTGAATTTTTCCCGGTCGGCAGTGGCCGATCCGGCAATGGAGAGATAATCCGGGTCGACCCGTTCGTATTCGAGCACC
Organism: Deltaproteobacteria bacterium; assembly: GCA_013152145.1. GTDB lineage: Bacteria > Desulfobacterota > Desulfuromonadia > Desulfuromonadales > Geopsychrobacteraceae > Malonomonas. The sequence continues at coordinate 6,274 of JAADGW010000027.1, read as the reverse complement.
ACCCGGCTGGGATTCTGATCGCCGATCGCTTCGAGCCGGTAGGCCTGGCCGTTATGTTTGATCGTTCCCGAGGTCAGATTGTCTTCATCAATATGTGAGAAAGAGCTTTCGCCGACAATTGTCAAGCCGGGCAGGGGGCGATATTCCAGATCGAAGCTCAAGGTGTTGCCGTCGTACAGCGGCGAGCCGAAGTTGCGCCGGTTGTCCTTGATGACAACGGCGGAGGCGGCCAACCACAGATCTGCTGTCAGGTCCTGTTTGATGCGAGCGGCGTAGAGTTTGCGCTCGGTGGCATCGGTATCCCAGAAATTGTCCCAGCGAGTATAGGCAATTCCACCGAGCAAGGTAATTTCGGGGATCTGGTTGGCGTTGTTGAGATAATGGTAGGAGGCCCCTTTAATCGCCGTGTTAAGTGAATATTTGGAGAAAGATTCGTAGGTATCGCCGATATTGAAGGTATGGACCCGGTTTGACAGCCGTCCGCTGAGGCTGGTCAGGGAAAACTTTTTGCTGTCGCGACGTTTGTCATCGGTGGCTTTGAAGCCAATCCCGAATGAATAGTCATAGCTGTCGAGTTTCCCGCGGCTTTTTAAGTCCAGAACACTGTAATGGCGGATCCCCTCGGTCATCGATGAGCTGGACTGGCCGGGACCGCTGAGGTCGGTGAAGACAATCGAAGTATCATTCCAGAGACTCAAGTTGTTACCGGCATAAGCACTTGTGGTGAAAAGAAGGCACGTCAGGATTGTGGCGGAAAGCAGGACCCGTTTCGGACCCTTCAGAAAATAGAACATAGGAACAACTCCTTACAGGTGAATATCGCAAATAACAATGCATATTGATTCTGGGAATTGGTGCATAAAGCCACTTGTCCCCGGAGTAGTCGCGGTCATGATCGGGGCATCATTGTTTCCAGGGAAAACCGTTAAGAAACCCAGGATGTCAGCTTGAAGTCCCGCAAAAAATGACACCAGGGAGAAGCAGTAATCCCCCCCCCGAGTTACCCGGTAAAGGCAGGAATATATTGATGATCGCAACGTAGACTAGCAGAGATGAACGCAGGTGAAATCACCCAAATGGGTGATTTCTTGAGGGAAAGGGGTAGTGCGGAAAGTAGAAAATCAGCGAAACCGGGCCAGCACTTCTTCCAGAACAAGGTTGAAACCCGTCGGATCTTCCATTTGCAAAAAGTGTCCGGCACCGGGAATCAGTGTCTCGGTAATGAAAGGCAAGCAGCGTTCGCGGGCTGATACCGGTATCAAAACCGTTAATAGCGTGGATCGGCATCTGCAATTCTTTGAAGGCTGCCTGTGGATTCCAGGAGAGCAGATCACTCCATACTGGAAGGGCCCAGGTCGGGTCGGCGGCAGCCATCTCGCGAATCAATTGTTGTTTGAGTTCTGGTGGGGTTGCCGTCGTGGACGTCTGTTCGATCAGATTGACCATGGCGGCCATAAAATTCTCGGCAAAGGGTGCGGCAATGGTCTGCACCGCCTCGGCGGACAGTCCGCCGTAGTCGATGACGAAAGTGTCCACCAGTAGCACTCCGGCCACAATCCCGCTCAGATGACGAGCGGCCTCCAGAGCAACGACTCCTCCCATGGAGTGGCCGATAAGGATCACCTTTTCAGCCTTCAAGGCTTCAGGCCACGACGTCAAGGGCAAAGGACTCCATCCCCCAGCGGGCTCGATTGTCGCTGCCGGAATCGCCATGGCCCGGCAGATCGAGTGCCGCAACCGAATAGCGGGAACAGAAACCGTCAAGTTGCGGTTGCCAGTAGTTTCGACGACAGGTCCAGCCGTGGATAAACAACAACAGTGGACTGCCTTGGCCGCGAGACTCAAACGCCAGCGGAACCCCGTCATGAGAGGAGATGACCGAGAAGGGGATGGTCGCACTTTGTTTTCTCATCGCAGAGACCTCTATCGTCGCCGGGCGGGACCGGCCAGCAGCTGTTTCACAAGGTCCGCCTGGTTTTTGGTGTCGGTTTTGGAAAAGATCGCCTTGAGATGGGAGCGTACGGTGTGCCGGCTCAGACAACAGCGCCTTGCAACTTCAGCAGGGTCAGGGGTGGCGAGCATTGCAATGGCTACGCGTATTTCAGCTTTGGACAAAGCATATAATTCGACCAACCGTTCTTGATCGATGGGGATCTCCAACTTGGGATCGTAGATATAAACGGCGACATATCCCGCCGGCTTTCCACTCAAGATCGGGACATCCGGATGAACCGGTTTGACCCACAGCTGCAGATTGGGGCCATCGAGCCTTGGCACCTCCATCATTTCTCCGGTGGTATGGAAGTCCCGTGAGTCCGCGGCGGCCAAACATTTCTGCAACAATCTTTGCAGGCACAGATTGTCCTCCCGGTCGGCAAGCTGTAATTGTTCCTTTTGGATTGACAGGGTGGATTCAGTTTTTATCAGTACTTCAGCACCGGCATTGCAGTAGATCGGCCGCAGCAGGAAGTCCAGTAAAATGAAGGGCATTAATTCATTTCTGGCGGCAATCTCGATGGCCTCGGCTCGTGCTCTGCTTTCCGCGACCTGGCCTGCAAGCTGAAAAGCATGTTGTAAATGAGGGACAAGCCCGTTGAAAAAAGCCGTATCTGTTTCGGTGTAATAGCCCTGATCCCCTGTGCGTTGTATGAGCAATTGAACCGTTCGACCGCAATCTTGATAGATGGTGCCACAGACACCATGGTGGATATCCTGTGGTCTGGCCCAGTCATTATAGAATTCTGTGCGTAGAAAATCGGGCTGTCGACAACTGAAATGGAGATAGGTCGAATACAGTCGACCTCGCTTTTTCCTGAGCAATTCAGTTCGCCAGGGACATGCGTTGACATAGTGATCGACGTACTGGCGATGATAATGATCGTCGATATTGTACTTGGTACTGGAGATGACCCTGTTCGCATCAGGATTCATAACCAGCAGCCGGGCCGACCGTGAATCGGTGCTGGTGACCAGTTCGCGGATCAGTGGACCCCAGTTACCGGGGTCTGCGACAGTTGAATAAATGTTTTCGATCAAACGTCCACGTACGTGGGCAAGATGTGCAGAATTCGTTGTTTTTTTTACGCTATTCATACGTTGCTGTCCCATGGGCCCACTGTCCGGTTGAAAAATAACGAAACACCGTACCCGTTGAGAAAACAATACTGCTTTATAACTCTTCAGTCAGACAGCAGGGCCTGCCGAGAAGTTTACGACGATTGATCCGCACGGGTTGACCATCGGCCGTATTTTTACCCACTTGGGCTCAGGAGTCAATCAGGCTCCGGTCCAGCAAAGGGCTTTCCTGTCGTTGCGGGAGCGGTGCTTTGTCCGGAGTGTTGCGATTGGAACGGTATTCGATGATCCCGGCATGCAATGCGCCGGCAATCAGGTTGGAACAATGCTCCTTTTCAGCCGGGAGTCCGCCGAGAGCCTTGCTGATATCTTCGGCTTTAAACTTGAGCAGTTCATCCAGAGGTTTCCCTTTGGCCAGAACCGACCCCATCGACGAGGTGGCGATGGCAGCCGCACAACCATAAATCTTGTACTTGATGTCGACCAATACATCATCCTCGATTTTCATGAAAATCAGAACCGAATCTCCACAGCTGGGATCACCCACCTGAATCAGTAGCTCCGCATCTTCGATCCGGCCCATATTGCGCGGGTTCTGGAAATGATCCATGATGATTTCGTTGTACATCGCCTGCTCCCTGAGTTGATTTGTGCATTTGCACATTATGCTGGCTCGGTTGCCGGAGTCAATCTTTTTTCCTTTGGTGTGATCCCCGGCGGACAGTCGGCATCACTTATGCAATTCACTTTCGAGAACCGCATAAGGAGGAAAATGCATGAAATGTGCTCTGGTCATTGATGAGGATTCGGCGTTGCGCCAATTGGTTGCAAAAACCCTGGTAGATTGTGGCTTTGATCGTGTGATTGAGGCCGATAACGCGATTCTCGGGGCGGTTCTTGCGACAGCGGAAAAACCGCTGTTGACTCCTTGATTTGTCCCTGGCCGGTGTCGATGCCATTGCCACTGCTGAAAAAATCAGCAGCCTGACGACCGGCCCGATTGTTTTGTTGGCAGCCCCCGGCGAAAGCCGGTGCCTGGAAAAAGCCTGGGAGGCCGGTGTCAGCCAGTTCCTGCTCAAACCTTTTTGTGAAGAACAGCTCAGAATGACCATCGATACCGCAATCCACCAGTTTGTGGAAATGTCGAGCCTGCAGCAGCAGGTCGACAAGCTGCGTGAGACGCTTGCCGTGCGAAAGAAAATAGACCGGGCCAAGCGGGTTCTGATGCAGCAGGGTCTTACCGAACCGGATGCCTATCGCAAGATGCAGAAGCTGGCGATGGATAAACGCAAAAGTTTAAAAGATGTGGCGGATGCCATTTTATTGATGGAATAAAACTGCAAAACAGCATACCGTCACTTGAATCGACCCCCGTCATCGACTGACGGGGGTTTTTCTGTTGATCGCTGATTTTTTGTTGTTGAAAAAGCTGCTATGGTTAAGGTAATTCACCGAGCCTAATCCAACGAGGAGTCAGCCATGTCGTCGATCATCCCCCATTACAATGCCCCTGATTTCAGCCTGCCGGAACTGGCGGTGGCTCCGCGCGTGAAAACCGTGGCAGCACCGAAAGACGGTGTGGTGCCGGACAATTACCACGGGACTTCCAACTACCCGGAGTATCTGCATGCAGGTGACGGTAAATGGCTGCTGGCCGCCGAGAGTCGGATGGATTCGGTTCTGGTGCTCAACGGTGAGAATGTCGAGGTGGTCGAGGCGCGCCGGGTGAAACAGGGTGATCCGGTTGTTGTCGGCCGTACCGAAAATGGTGAAGAAGGGATTTATGTCCACACCACCGGTTTCGATCCACCGGCCTCGGAAAACGAGGACAAGTTTGCTTTCCGCACCCGCGGCACGCGTGAAACCCCTTTCTCCCGTTGCTACGACGATCTTTACCAAGTGTTGCGGCATGATCGTGAGCATGGCCATATCGTCTGGGTTCTCGGTCCGGCGGTGGCTTTCGACAAGGACAGTCGCGATGCCATGCAGGGCCTGATCGAAAACGGCTACTGTCACGGCCTGCTGGCCGGCAACGCGCTGGCCACCCATGATCTGGAGGCGGCTTATTTTCGCACCGGGCTGGGGCAGGATATTTATACTCAGCATCTGAAACCGCTCGGTCACTACAATCATCTCGATATCATCAACGCAGTCCGTAAGGCCGGTTCGATCAAACAGGCGATTACCGATCTGCAGCTCAAAGACGGTATCATCTACGCTTGTGAACAGCAGCAGGTGCCTTATGTGCTGGCCGGTTCGATTCGGGATGACGGGCCGCTGCCGGAGGTGATTGCCGATGTTTATGCGGCGCAGGACGCGATGCGCGCCCATGCCCGCGAGGCGACCACGGTGATCGCCCTGGCGACCCAGCTGCACTCGATCGCTTTCGGTAACATGGTGCCGAGTTACCGGGTGATGGAAGATGGCAGTGTGCGGCCGGTGTTTTTCTATATCGTCGACATGACCGAGTTCAGCGCCGACAAGCTGGCCAACCGTGGTTCGGCCCAGGCGGTGGCGATTCTGACCAATGCCCAGGATTTTATGATGAATTTGTGGAACAACCTGAAAGGTTAAG
>JAADGW010000027.1:0-562 GCA_013152145.1 Deltaproteobacteria bacterium | reverse complement strand
GGCGCGGCGTTGACATGGGACCGAGTGTGATCCGCTACGCCGGTCTATCAGCGCGTTTGAAGGCGCTCGGTTACCAGTTGCATGATGCCGGAAACCTGTTTGTACCGGTGCGGGACTCCCTCTCCGCCCAGGGCGGTGACAGTTTTCTTCCTTCGATACAGCAGGTCTGTGAAGCGGTCTACGCTGCTGCCAGCCAGGCCGTCGAGGACGGGGATATCCCGCTGTTTCTCGGCGGTGATCATTCGCTGTCGGTCGGGACAATCGGCGGCATCACTCACAAAGAACCGGCCGGGGTGATCTGGGTCGATGCCCACGGTGATGCCAATTCTCCGCAGACATCACCCTCGGGCAATATTCACGGCATGCCGGTTGCCGCCCTGCTCGGTGAAGGGTTTCCCGAACTGGTCAACATCGGCCGCCCCGGAGCCAAGCTGACGGGTAAAGACCTGGTGCTGATCGGTATCCGCGAGCTGGATACCGGTGAGCGTAACTGGCTGAAACAGAGCGGGATCACCGTTTTTACCATGCGTGACCTCGATGAGCGGGGGATGAGCGCGATTAT
>JAADGW010000019.1 GCA_013152145.1 Deltaproteobacteria bacterium | reverse complement strand
TCGATGAGGATTTCACGATAGGCCTGCAACGGGTTGACACCGCCGGCCAGCAGTAAAAATCCGGCGATAAACAGGGCGAGGGCGAGGGCGATGAGCGGGGCGCTGAAGCGGAACAGCGGCGAAGAAATCTCGCGCCGTTCGGTAATTAACTGCATGCTGCACCCACTGGTTTTTCCCCCGCCATCATCAAGCCGATTTCTTCCCGGGTGGTTGTTTGCGGATCGACAGTACCGACCAGGCGGCCGCGGAACATGACCGCGATCCGATCGCTCAATTTCAGCAGTTCGTCCAGGTCTTCGGCAATCAGGATGGTGCTCATGCCGCGATCTGCACCCTCGGCGATGACTTTGTGCACATACTCGGCGCTGCCGATATCGAGACCGCGGGTCGGGTAGAGGGCAACCAGCACGGCCGGATTTTCCGACAGCTCGCGGGCGATGATAACCTTCTGGATATTGCCACCCGACAGGTACCGGACCGGGGTACCGTCCGGACCGGTTTTGATGGCGAACTGCTCGATTTTTTCCGCAGCATTCCGCCGGATCGCCTTTTTATCCTGGAATATCCAGCGCCTGAAAACGCCGCTCTTGAAACTTTTCATGATCAGGTTGTCGGCGATGCTCATATCCGGGGCGATCCCGATACTTTTTCGATCTTCGGGGATATGGGCAATCCCGGCGATGTAAGATTTTCTTGTGTCGCTGTCGGTAATGTCGCTGCCTTGCGCCATGATCCGGCCCTGACTGGCCGACTTCAATCCGGTGAGCACTTCAGCCAGGGCTTTCTGGCCGTTTCCGGCAACCCCGGCGATACCGAGGATTTCCCCTTTTTTCAGCTGCAGGCTAAAATTGTCGAGGTCGGCCGGACCGCGGTCGTCGCGTACCGACAACTGTTGTATGTCGAGTACGATCTCATCCGATATCTGCAGGTTTTTCTGCCACTGCGGGATCTTATCCCTGCCGATCATCAGTGAGGCCAGCTTGTTTTCATCGTAGTTTCCGCGTGACAGGCTGGTGATACTGCGACCTTTTTTGAGGATCGTGACCTGATCGGAAATCTGCATGACTTCACGCATCTTGTGGGAGATGAAAATAATGCTTTTGCCCTGCTCTTTGAGCCGCTGTAATACGGCGAACAGACGTTCGGCTTCCTGCGGCGTGAGGACTGCGGTCGGTTCATCGAGGATCAGCAGGCGGCAGTTGCGCAGTAACAGTTTGATCAATTCAATCCATTGCTGGGCCCCGATGGAGAGTTTCCAGACCGGGGTGTCAAGCTCCAGTTCGAGACCGAACTCATCAATCAGTGCCTGGATCTTCTCTTTATAGGGTTTGCGTTTAAACAGGTTGGGAACATTGTCCAACGCCAGCAGGATATTTTCGAAGACTGAATGGGCCGGGACCAGCATGAAGTGCTGATGAACCATGCCGATGCCGCAGGCCAGAGAGTCCCGCGGGCTGGTGAAGCTGACCTCCCGGCCATCCAACCGGATGTGTCCCCGGTCCGGATGGTAGAGGCCGGTGAGGACATTCATCAGGGTGCTTTTACCGGCCCCGTTCTCTCCCAGCAGGGTATGGATTTCTCCGTTTGAGACTGAGAAGGAAACATCATCCAGGGCGACAACACCGGGGAAGGTCTTGCGGATATGTTCGATCTGTAGCAACTCGGCCATGGTTTTCCGACAGACACAGGTCTGAATAAAAATAAAAAGGCCCGTCCGATCCCTCAGACGCGCCTTTTCAGAAGGGCTTTGATTACTGGGGAATGGTTCCCTGAACCCCTGCGACAAAGTAGTTCATGCCGAGCAGTTCCGCGTCACTGGGAACCTGACCGGCGGCCACGACAAGCTTGCCGGACTGATCTTTGATCGGGCCGGTGAACGGGTGAAAACTGCCGGCCTTGATGGCGGCGGCCTTTTTTGCCACCAGCGACCGGACATCAGCAGGAACTTTGTCGCTGAAGGCAGCCAGTCGCACCAGGTCCTCTTTCATTCCCCACCAGATCTGCTCAGATTTCCAGGTGCCGTTACTGACGGCCTCGGCGGTTTTTGTGTAGAGGGCACCCCAGTTCCAGATCGGTGCGGTCAGAAAGGCGTTGGGGGCGAACTTGCGCATATCGGAGTTGTAGCCGATGACGTAGGCCCCGCGGGCTTCTGCCGCCTGCATGGTGGCGGGAGCGTCCTGATGCATGGCCAGGACATCGGCACCGACATCGAGCAGGCTGTCTGCGGCATCCCGTTCGACGCCGGGGTTGAACCAGGTCTGGGTCCAGACCACTCTGACTTCAGCCTGCGGGTTGACACTCTGCACCCCGAGGGTAAAGGCGTTGATGCCGCGAACCACCTCCGGAATCGGGAAGGCGGCAACATAGCCGATGATATTTTTCTTGCTCATCTTGCCGGCAACCATTCCAGAAAGGTAGCGCGGTTCGTACATGCGGCCGAAGTAGGTGCCGACGTTCTCGGCGGTTTTAAACCCGGAGCAGTGCATGAAAACCACGTCTTTATTGCGCCGGGCAATATCGATGGTGGCGTCCATGTAGCCGAAGCTGGTGGTGAAGATCAGGTTGGCGCCCTTGCGGACCAGTCCGTTGATGATGCGAGCCGATTCGGCTCCTTCCGGGACCGCTTCGATGAACATGGATGGCTTGACAAAGGGGAGCTTCTCCATCTCTTTGCGCCCTTGATCATGGGCGTAAGTCCAGCCGGCATCCCCGACCGGGCCGACATAGATGAAACCGGCCTTGATCTCTTTCTGCTGTCCGGCGGCAAAACCGGTGCCTGCCAGGCAGGTCGCGAGCAGGAACAAGGACAGGACAATTTTGTTCATTGCATCATACCTTTCTTGAAAAAACGGCGGATATCAAAGAAGAATTGTAACTATTCAGCGGCGCGATGGATGACCTCGCGCTGCCCACTCCAAGGGCCGCATGAACCCATCCATGGGGTACCCCGAGGTCATCTGGCTGAATGGTTACATTAAAATTTGACCGAATCAACTATTGTGCCCGCAGTTTGCCGTCGATATTGTTTTTCAGCCAGTTTTTATCCCACCATTCCAGTGGTTGTACGGCAATCCCGGAGACAAAAACCCCGAAGTGCAGATGGTCACCGCCCGCCATGCCGGTCGACCCGCTGCGGCCGATAATCTGGTTGCGAACCACCATGTCGCCAGGTTTTACATCGAGTTGACTCATGTGGGCATAAAGGGTCTGCAGGCCAAGGCCATGGTCGATGACCACGCAGAGGCCGTAGATGCCGAGATAATCAGCCCAGATCACCTTGCCGTCATTGCCCGCGGGAATCTTCGCCTGAGCGACCGATGCCAGGTCGTAGCCGAGATGAACTGCTTTGTCGACCAGCTTTCCTTCGTAATAGTAGCTGCGATGGTCGGCAAACATGGCCAGCTCGGCGGAACGCGGTAACCTGACGAAGCTGCCTTTCCAGAGCGGTGTGGGCGAAGCCTGCTGCGCCAGTTCAACCATCTTTGCTCGGTTCTGGCGACGGATTTCTTTGTTGACGTAGAGGAAGGTGTCGAGCGCACTCCCCGGCTGCGGGACCATCGGTTCAAATTCCGGGGCCTTTTGTTGCAGAAAGTTTTTGCTCAGATTTATCGTCCGATGACGGAATTTTTTGTTGTTGGCGCGGTAGTAGAATCCGGCCTGGCGGGTGTTGCCCGCCAAGTCGGTAGCGACGATACGCGGGACAAATTTGCTCTCCGGCATATCGTAGGGATAGGCGAAGAGACAGGCATACATCCCTGAATCCTGGAGGTAAGCAGGGAAGAACAGGTCGTCGATCACGACCCCGGTGCGTTCCACCTTCTCATTCAGGCGATAGGTCACCAGACCGCTGCCCCCCTTGGTCAGGTTATGGGCCTTACTGAGGACGGAAATGATCGGCGGGCGGGTATCGTAGCTCAGTGAGAAAACTTTCCGGCTGCTGTTCCCCTTGCCCAAGTGGTAAATCGAGCGATCCGTAGCGATGACCTCAATCTCAATGGCTCCCTGCTGGAGCTTCAAAGTCCCCAGATTCAGCTCGATATCGATCTGCTTGGCTTTCGGCGGGGGCGCCTGATCCACCAGCGACATGCGGTTGCCGGCCTGGATGACCGTGACCCGGACCTGCTTCAAACCGGTTCCCTCGTCAATCAGGGTCAGTGAAAGTGGGGACTTCGCCGAAATGGAACCACTGGCGGGGATCAGCTTGATCGCGGGACCTTCGGTGTCGCGGAAATAATAAACGGCAGCAGTAATCAGGCCGAAGAGAATGATCAACATGAACAGTTTTTTGAGCGATTTCAATGGGTAACCTCATGGCTTCAAGCGTTGTGAACCGGCTAAAAAAAACATCGTGACTGTACGTCATGTCACAGTCACGATGGTCTTCTCGATTGTCAGCTTTAGGCCTGATTTTGTCAAGCGCGTTAGGCGTGAATGGCCTCATTATTGACCGCCAGCGCGGCCTCTTTGAGTGCTTCCGCCAAGGTCGGATGGGCATGACAGGTGGCTGCCAGATCATGGATGCTGCCGGCAAATGACATGACCGTGGTTGCTTCCGCGATCAGCTCCGAAGCATGGGGGCCGACAATATGGACGCCGAGGATCCGGCCCGACTCGGCAGCGGCCAGGACCTTGACAAAACCATCGCTCATGCCGCTGCAGAGCGCGCGGCCGCTGGCGGCAAAGAAAAATTTCCCGGCTTTGTAGGCGATCTGGTCCCGCTTGAGCCCAGCCTCGCTGCGCCCGACCGAAGCGACTTCCGGCCAGGTGTAAGTGACACTCGGGATAACATCATAGTTGACCGCTGACTTCTGCCCGGCCAGGCGTTCGGCAAACACGACCCCTTCCTCACTCGCCTTGTGCGCCAGCATCGGGCCGGGAATCAGATCGCCGATGGCATAGATTCCGGCAACTGCGGTCTGGTAGTTTTCGTCGACCGCCAGTTGTCCCTGTGGATTCGGCTGCAGGCCGACGGTTTCCAGTCCCAGGTCAGTTGTTCGTGCGCGCCGGCCGGTGGCAACCAGCAGCTTGTCACAGCTCAGTTGCTGCTCGCCTTTGGCGGTTGTCAGGGTGGCGACAACGCCATCCGCAGTCTTCTCGATCTTGTCCAGCCGGGTTTTGAGGTGGATTGTCAGCCCTTGTTTTTTCAGACTGCGTTGCAGCAGCTGAGCCAGCTGCTGATCGCTCTGCGGCAGCAGCTGGGGCAACATTTCAACCACCGTGACCTGTGCGCCGAGCCGACTCCAGACCGAACCCATCTCGAGACCGATCACGCCGCCGCCGACCACCAGCAGGTGTTCGGGAACCTCACGCAGGCAGAGGGCCTCGCGGGCGCTGATGACCGTTTTGTGATCAAACGGCAGATGCGGCAGTTCCATCGCTTCACTGCCCGTCGCCAGCAGCAGCCGTTTTGCCGACAGCTCCTGAGTGGTTTCAGCGTCGGTCACCACAACCCGGTGGTTTTCCGTTTTTTTCTCGGTTAAAACGGCCTGTCCGGTGATGACGGTAATACCGTTTTTCTTCATCAGGCCGCTGACTCCACCGGTCAGTTTCTTGATGATAGCTTCTTTACGGTTCATCATCCGGGCGAGGTTCAGGTGGACATTGCTGACCTCGATGCCGTGCTCGGCCAGTTCGTGGTTGACCTTGGCGAACTGTTCACTCGATTCCAACAAGGCTTTACTGGGGATGCAGCCCTCATTCAGGCAGACCCCACCAAGGGTGGTGCGCTTTTCGATGATGGCGACAGAAAATCCGAGTTGCGCCGCGCGGATTGCTGCGACGTAGCCACCCGGACCGGCGCCGATGACAAGCAGATCAAAGATAGGTTCAGCCATTTTAACTCTCTCCTTAAGTAGATTTGATGGCAGGGTCTTCTACCGGTCGAATCAGCCGTTCAGTAACATCGCTTCGGGATCTTCAATATAGTCCTTGATCCGTTTGAGGAAACCGACCGCCTGCTGGCCGTCGATAATCCGGTGGTCGTAGCTGAGGGCCACATTCATGATCGGTCGGATGACGATCTCAGCCTCGATGACCACGGCTCGGTCCTTGATCGCATGCATGCCGAGAATGGCACTCTGGGGCGGGTTCAGCAGCGGGGTGGAGAGAACTGAACCGTAGACGCCGCCGTTGCTGATGGTAAAGGTGCCGCCCTGCAATTCGTCGAGACTCAGCTTGCCGGACTCCGCCCGCTCGGCAAATGCGCGGATGGTCCTTTCGATTTCATCGAAATGCAGTTGCTCGGCGTTACGGATAACCGGGACCACCAGTCCCCGCTTGCTGCCGACGGCGATACCGATATCGTAGTAGTTGTGGTAAACCAGATCGTTGCCGTCAATGCGGGCATTGACTTCAGGGAATTCTTTCAGTGCCGCCGCGCAGGCTTTAACAAAGAAGGACATGAAACCGAGCGGCACGCCATGCTTTTTCAGAAAGGCTTCTTTGTGGCCGTTACGCAGTCTGATCAGCTGTTGCATGTCGATTTCGTTAAAGGTCGTCAGCATCGCGGTCTGTTGCCGCGCCAACAGCAAGCGTTCAGCAATTTTTTTGCGGATCTGGGTCATCGCGACCCGTTTGATCCGGTCTTCGCCCGCCGCCGTTGGCACGGGCGCGGCCGGTTGTGTTACCTCCGGTGCGGTCGCAACCGCTGCCGCAACCACGGCTGGTTGTGCTGCGCTGCCGGCAGCCGGCAGATCATCCACCAGAATCCGCCCGTCGCGGCCGCTGCCGGTGACCGTTGTCAGGTCGATGCCGCGTTCTGCTGCCAGCTTGGGAACCGCGGGGTTCACCGGGGGGAGTTGTGTCGCTGTCGGGGGGGCGGCCGGTGTCTCTGCCGCTGCTGACGGCTTCTGGCCAGCGGTGGGAGCGACCGCCTTTTCATCGATGCGGCCAATCACCGCACCGATTTTGACCGTATCACCCGGCCGGGCCAGAATCGTCAGCCTGCCGGAGACTTCGGCATTGAGCTCGACGTTGACTTTTTCCGTTTCCAGCTCCAGCAGCAGATCATCCGCCTCAACCTGATCGCCGTCCTGTTTAAACCATTCACCGATCTCGGCTTCGACGATCGATTCACCAACCTGCGGGACAATAATATCCATTGTAAACCTCGTTAGCTGTCGGCAAATGCCTGTTCAAGGATGCGTTGTTGTTCCAGTTTGTGAACCCGGTGCGAGCCGACTGCCGGGCTGGCCGAACGCTTGCGGCCGACATAAGTCGGTTCGCGGCCGAGAACCTCGCTGAGCAGTGGGCGCAAATGGTCCCAGCCGCCGCTGTTTCCGGCTTCTTCCTGAACCCAGCGGAAATCCGCCTGCTCCGGGTAGGCTGAGATGACCTCCGCGAGCAGTTCGCGATGCAGCGGGAAAAGCTGCTCAATACGGATGATCGCAACGTCTTCGCAGTTATGTTCCTGCCGGTACTCGAGCAGGTCATAATAGACCTTACCGCTGCAGAGCAGGATGCGTCGGCAATTCTCCACGCTGAGCTGATCCGGGATGATCTCCTGAAAACGGCCGTCGGTGAAGTCTGCCAGGTGCGAGGTACAGGCCGGATGTCTGAGCAGGGCTTTGGGCGTGAATACGATCAGCGGTCGGCGATAAGCGGCGCGAACCTGTCGGCGCAGCAGGTGGAATAATTGGGCCGGTGTGCTCGGATGAACCACCAGCATATTGTTGTCGGCGCAGAGTTGCAGATAGCGTTCGATGCGCGCGCTCGAATGTTCCGGTCCCTGTCCTTCGTAGCCATGCGGCAGGAACAGAACCAGACCGCTGGAACGGTCCCATGGTCATGCTGCTGGCGATGAACTGATCGATGATAACCTGGGCGCCATTGGCAAAATCACCGAACTGTGCTTCCCAGATGGTCAGATCATGAGGCGTCTCCACTGAATAGCCATATTCAAAGCCGAGAACCGCTGCTTCGGAGAGCATGCTGTTGTAGACGGTAAAACTGCCACCGGCCGCTGCGGCGATATCGGCCAGCGGGGTATGGTTCTTTCCGGTGGTGCTGTCGGTCAGGACGGCATGCCGATGATTGAAGGTGCCACGCTGGGAATCCTGGCCGGAGAGCCTGACGCAGGTGCCCTGGTGGACAAGGCTGGCAAAAGCCAGTGCCTCTGCCGTCCCCCAATTCAGTTTTTTACCGGTGCTGACGGCGTCGTGGCGTTTCTTCATTAAGGCCGTGATTTTACGGTGCGGGACGAAGTCTTCCGGCAGTT
>JAADGW010000204.1 GCA_013152145.1 Deltaproteobacteria bacterium | reverse complement strand
CGACGATCTGCCCGGGTAATAATCGGCCTGTGGGTAAAAAAAATCGATGCATTTATTTCTGGTGACGGCGATAAAGCAAACAGATCCAGTCGTCCTGGACACGCGTCGGAAACGCCGTGAGCGGCAGCGCGGCAAAACCATCACGCACCAGCGCTTCTTTTTCCCGCAATATGCCGGAAAGAACCAACCAGCCGCCGGGACGTAAATGCTGCAGCAGTGTATCTTTTAAGCGGATATTCTCTTCCGCAAGGATATTGGCAACCACCAGTTCGAAGGCTCCCGACAACTCTTCCAGAGGCTTGGGACTGATTTCAATCCGGGCGGTAAAATTATTCTTCACCACGTTCTCCCGGGCCACATCACAGGCCAGCGGGTCGATATCATTGGCAACTATTTTCTCACAACCCAGGGCCGCAGCGCCAAGCGCCAGAATGCCGGAGCCGGTACCGACATCCAGCATATCAACAGGCGGATCAGCAGCATCGAACAACTCGGCGATCACCTCCAGACAGAGCAACGTGGTCCCGTGAGTGCCGGTCCCGAACGCCATTCCCGGGTCGATTTCAATGGTCACTTCATCGCCGCGAGCTTCATAGTTATCCCAACTCGGATGAACAACCAGACGCGAGCCGATGTGCGTTGCGGAAAAGTTCTGTTTCCAGTTTTCCGCCCAATCCTCCATCTTGACAACCGCCGGGGCACTGACGGAGAACTGCTGACCCGCCAGAGCAGGCAGGCTGCGCAGCCCCGCCTCAATCTGCCGACAGAGCAACAACGGCTCTGCTGCGGCCTCAAAATAAGCCTTTAAATGATAGCGGCAATCGAGGTCAAGATCTTCATCCGGCACCCTGAAAGTATCCAACCGACGATCTTCGATAACCGTTCCACCGACACCCAGATCTGCGAGTACCGCGCCGGCAAAATCAACGCACCGGCCGGGAACCGCAATTTCAATGACAATCCACTCATTTTTCATACCCACTAATTAACAGACTGGTCGAACGAAAATCAACAAAGAATCTTAAGAAAAAAGTTGACACGACATGAAAAGTCTGGCTGAATTCTAAGCTCAGGCCAATGAAGGTGCTGCTTCCCTCTGAAATCAGGGAGTTATCAACAACCTTTTGCCTGTAAAAAATAATTAGAAAAATTTATCATCGTACTTGCACTCGATTGAGCACTCTGCTAAAGTTAGTAATATTTTTCATGAGTGAACCCTATTGAAGCAAGGTAACGACGCGGACCTGCTGGGGACGGGTTCAAACTGAAAACTGCATCCGATAACTCGACCGGCCTGTTCAGTGTTCGGTCCAGAGGAAATATTCTGTTCTGTGGAGAGGCGGGGACCCTGAACTCACTCCCCGACATCTTGCAACAAAGGAGACACACATGCGCATCCTGGTGGTTGAAGACGAAAAGAAGGTTGCCAGCTTCATTAAGCGGGGTCTGGAAGAAGAGGAATTTGCCGTAGATGTTGCCTACGATGGTGAGGATGGTGTCTACATGGCGGAAAACAATGAATACGACCTGATCCTGATGGACGTAATGCTACCGAAAAAAGACGGCTTGAGTGCGATCAGAGAGATCCGTGAAAAGAACATTCAAACTCCGATCCTCTGCCTGACCGCAAAAGATACCGTTGATGACATCGTCTCCGGTCTTGATATCGGCAGTGATGACTACCTGACCAAGCCGTTCGCTTTTGCCGAGCTGGTGGCTCGTGTCAGAGCACTGATCCGGCGCGGTTCCCAGGATCGTGGCGCCGAGCTCTTTTTCGCTGATCTGCGGCTTGATCCGGTTGGTCACAAAGTCTGGCGCAGCAGCAAGGAAATTGACCTGACGGCCAAGGAATACGCCCTGCTTGAATATTTCATGCGCAACCCGAACCAGGTTCTGACCCGGACAATGATTGCTGAACACGTCTGGGATTACACGTTCGATTCTTTCACCAACATCATCGATGTTTACGTCAATTATCTGCGCAAAAAGATTGATCGCGACTTTGACAAGAAGCTGATCCACACCGTTCGTGGTGTCGGCTATGTTCTGAAGGAGTCAGATTAATTGCCAGCCGGCAGTCAACTGAGAAACCGCCTCACCCTCTGGAGCCTGTGTCTGCTCATCCTGTTCCTGGGTGCAGGCGGTTTTTTTTGTTATGATTTTCACCTGAACCGCAATCCCTGGTCACTCGTTATCATCGGGCTGGTTGTCGTCAGCGGTCTCTCCCTCGGCCAATGGTTGTTGCTGGGCCTGATCATCCCTCCCCTGACAAAGCTGTCTCGGCAGATGTCGCGTACCGGTGAAGAAAATCTGACCGAGAAATTCGAGCTCCCACACCGGGCGAGCCGCGAACTGCAACAGTTGGCCGATAACTACAACGGTATGACTGAACGTCTGGCCCAGAGCCTGCTTCGGGCACGACAATTTTCGACTGATGTCACCCACGAATTACGGACTCCGCTGACCATTTTACGGGGTGAAACCGAGCTGGCGTTACGGGGCGACAAAAACGCCGAGGAACTGCGCCGGATCCTGAATTCCAACCTCGAAGAGATCAGTCGGATGGGACGCCTGGTTGACGACCTGTTGCTGTTGTCAAAAAGCGAGCTGGGTGAGATCCCCCTGAAGAGGGAAACCCTCAACCTGAATGAACTGCTGGAAGAGCTGCACTGCCACGGCAACATCATTGCCGAAGCCAAACAGATCGAAGTGGAGCTTCACGGCCCGCAACAACAGGTCAACCTGTTTGCCGACATCCACCGGCTCCGGCAGGTCTTTCTCAACCTGCTGACGAACGGAATCACCTACACCCCGGAAGGCGGCAGAATCACGATCGACTGGTCGATACAGAAGGATACGGTACAGATCATTTTTAAGGATACCGGCATCGGCATCAGCAGTGAACACCAGCAGCATATTTTCGAACGTTTTTACCGGATAAACAAGACCGGCAACTGCAACGACGGCGGCTCCGGGTTGGGTCTGGCGATCGTCAAATGGCTGGTTGAAGCCCACGGCGGTTCAGTTACGGTCTGTTCGGTCCCGGGTCGGGGCAGCAGCTTCACCCTCACGCTGCCGCTGACAGACAAGCCCGATCAGCGATCAAATGCTTCGGTTAAAGAGAAATCCTGAAAAAAAATTTAGTTCACTTTTGTTCCTGACTGTTATATATATTCTGGCAAGGAACCTTGTATAAGGTTTCCAGCCCCGAAGACCTCCCCCCCCTCCAGGTCTTCGGGGCGCTTTATTTTGGGAGCTGGCTGCCCATCCTCAACCGTCAGAAAATTCCAGGTAACTATTCAGCCAGATGGCCTCGGGGTGCCCACTTCAAGAGTGTCTGTCGCCGGGATGGCGGCAGTCAAGCCCCATGGATGGGTTCATGCGGCCCTTGGAGTGGGCAGCGCGAGGCCAGCCACCGTGCTGCTGAATAGTTACAATTCCAGAACCGGTACAGACAGCTGCTGGCAACCCTGCAGTTGAGTGCTATGCTGTTAAGTCGTCCCTGAAATCTGGAGATCACTATGCAGCGCCCATTCCATCCCCGGCCGGTTTTTCTGGCCGACTCCCTCATGCTTCCGGTCGGCAAATACAACGGCAAACAGCGACCAAAATTGAGTTTTCTGGAGTTGGTCGATGCCTTGAACCCGCTGCTCGACAATGTCCCGATCAGCAAAGAACAGATCGGTTGTGTCGTTGTCGGCAGCCAGAATCCTTTCGCCTTTTCCGGCATCGACAATGTCGCCGCCAAGGTTTGCGGGCGGCTGGGAATCAGCGGGGCAAAATCCCTGCTGGTTGATACCGCCTCCTCCTCCGGAGCCAGTGCCTTTGAGGCTGCCTACCTGGAAATCGCCTCCGGTCAGTACGATCACGTCCTGGCCATCGGCATCCAGAAAATGAGTGATGTTTCAACCGGCGACGCCACAAAAATAGTTGCCGGGGTGATCGATCGGGATGAGGCTGAATACGGCCTGACGATGCCGGCCTGCGGCGCCCTGATCGCACAGTCGTTGATCACCGAATTCGGCCTGAGCACGGAAGAATGGACCCGTTATGCCGCTCGCTGGACGGAGCGGGCCCAACACTACGCCGCACAGAACCCCAACGCCCACTGCAACTACGAAATTCCCGTCGAACAGTACTATGCTGACATTGAGAAGGGTAAAAACTACCTCTACTACGATCCACTGCGCTATTACGATTTTTGCCCCATGTCCGATGGAATCGCCGCCTGCCTGCTGACTGCCCGTAAAAATAAAGTCCGGGTTGTCGGGGTCGGATCGGGAACTGACATACCGACGATTGCCGACCGCCTGACCTTTACCAGCTTTCCGGCCACGTTAATTGCCCTGCGGCAAGCCCTCGGCATGGCCGGGCTGGCCAGCCTGCAACAACTCGAGGGGCAGTTGCACATCAATATGCACGATCCGTTTAACGGTTTCGGACCGATCAACCTGGTTGACCTGGGAGTGGTCCCCCGCGAGCGCCTCCTGGACGGCATCCTCGATCCGGACCTGACCGGCCCGAACGGGAGCTTCCCGACCAACCTGACCGGCGGCCTGAAAGGTCGCGGCCATCCCCTCGGCGCCACCGGCATGGTGCAGATCGTGGAAAACCATCAACTGCTCTGTGCAGGAAAATACCGCGCCGGACTCTCCCACTCTATTGGCGGACCGATCAATAACAATGTGGTGATCCTGCTGGAAACTGATGAACATTACCTCCAGCGCAACGCTGAGCCCTATCGGCCAGAGCAGAACCCGCAGCTGGGACACCTGAAACCGGCCGGATTCAGCCTTGAAACGGTTCTCGGCAAAGATCACAAATGTTCGGCAAAGCTGCTGGCAAAGACCTCACGCTTCGACTTCAGAACGGGTAATCCGCAACGCACCCTGCTGCTCGTCTCCACCCGACATGAAGGAGAAAGCTACCGTTTTCTGGTCGGCGTCGATCCGCAGGCGGCGGCACCGCTTGACAGTCTTTCCGCCGGCGACAAGATCCAGCTGCAACAAATTGCCGGAGAATTGCGAGTCAATGATGTCCCGATTCGCCGTTTTTATCGCAAAACCATCGAAGGGGTGGTCGAACTGGCCGACAGCGCATTCCGCCATCTGCGCCGTAAGAAACGATAATTATGATTAAATCAGCCAGATGGCCTCGGGGTGCCCACGCTAAGGGTGTCTGTCGCCTGGATGGCGACAGTCAAGCCCCAGGGATGGGTTCATGCGGCCCTTGGAGTGGACACCCCGGGGCCATCTGGCTGAATAGTTACGATTAAACATGCACATCCCGGTTGCGTATCTGCACAGTGCAATCCCTTGGGCAACGTGTTAGGCTGCGCCCATGCGAATTACCGTCAAACAGCAGGTGTTGATGGCCCCTGCAACGGTCCTGTTATTGCTGATCCTGTTGCTCGGTTTCATGCAGTACACCTACTGGAACCTGTCCAAAATCCGCCAACAGTCGAAAGCGATCGGCACAACCTTTGTCGCCCTGGCTGAAGCGGATATGGTTGCCAGACGCCTGCAGGTGATCATCCGGACCTTTCAGTACACCGGAATCGCCTCCCCGGAAGACATGGCCCTGGTGGCCGATCTCTACGACCGCCTGCTGGCCGCCATCGACCGGATTGAACCGTTCGGCCCACTTAAAACCTCCAACGACCTGGAAAAACTCCGCAGCCTGGCCGATAAAATCAACCCTTCCGACTGTCAGGATCCAGAACAGACGGCCGAACTGTTCGCCCGTTTTCGAGCCCGGCTGTCGAACCTGTCAAACACCACCCAGATCCACCGCAACAAGCTGCGCCATCTGCACACCCAGGACATCAACCTGCTGATCGCAAGAACGGTACAGGTCACGATTGTCGTTATCGGCCTGGCGATCCTGCTCGGCCTGTTTCTGGCCACCTATTTCAGCCGCCGGATTCTCGGCCGCATCCAGCAGCTGTCGGATAATGCCGGCCGTATCGCGGCAGGCGACCTTGAGTTACCGCCGGCACCGGAACAGATCCGCGACGAGCTCGATACCCTGGCAGTCTCCATCAACCGCATGACCACTCGTCTGATCCAGGTGGTCGGCACCGAGAAGCTGCTCGAAGGAGCCGAAGAGGAACGGCGCAGGATCGCCATGGATCTGCACGACCAGACACTGTCCGACCTTTCGACCGTCCTTCGAGGGCTGCAAACCCTCGGGACAAAAGCCCCCGATCAGGAAACCAGCCACAGCATCACCACCCTGGAACAGGATTTAAGCCGGGCCATCACTAATCTGCGCGACATCATGGAAAACCTGCATCCACAGACCCTCGACATCCTCGGCCTGGGGGCAGCCATCGAAGCCCATCTCGATCGCCACTGTTGCACAGACGGCCTTCCCGAGTATCATCTTTATATCGATCCGCGTGTCAGTGCGCTGAACCTGAACCGGGTGCAGCAACTGACCCTTTACCGGATTGTCATTGAGGCGATTCAGAATGTGCTCAAACATGCCGAAGCGACCCGCTATGAAGTTAATCTGGAACTGCGCGAACAGCTGCTGGTGATGTCGGTCGAAGATAACGGTAAAGGGATCGACCAGGGCGTCTACGACGGCAACGGTCGCGGACTGAACAATATTCGCGAACGGGCCAGAGCCATCGGCGCCAAAGTCGAATGGAACGGATCACGGTTTTCCAGCGGCACCCGTTTTGAACTGACGCTGCCGACCAGCTAGAGTTACCCCTGTCCCCGGAGCAAGAGATGAAACAGCTCGAAATTCTGATTGCCGAAGACAACCCGAAAGACTTTGAATTTCTGGAGCAGCTGCTCTCCAGCTGGGATGAAAAGGTGCAGATCACCCGAGCCCCCAACGGCAGAGTCGCCCTGGAGATGGGATTGCATCGTGATAACCCGCTGGCGATCTGCGACATCCAGATGCCGGAGATGAACGGCATCGATTTCGCCCGCAGTCTCTGGGAAAAGCAGCCGGAGGCCCGAATCGTCTTCTGGAGCCAGTTCAAGGATGAAATGTACGTCCGCGCGCTGGCCAAAATTGTGCCGCCGGAGACGGTTTACGGCTACATTCTCAAGTCAAGCTCCCGGGAACGGATTGCTTCGGCAATCCGCACCGTGCTGTTCGATGAACAATGCTGGATCGCCCCGGAAGTACGCAAGGTCCAGGGACGTGCCGGGCACAGCCTGACGGCACTCTCCGATATCGAATATGAGGCACTGCTCGACATCTCGCTCGGCCTGACCGACAACCTGATCGCCCAGCGCCGTTACCTCTCCAGACGCGGGGTACAGAGCCGGCTTAACTCGCTCTACAATAAACTGGGCCTCGACCAGGAACAGTTTCACTGCGAAAAAGTCGGCGATTCCTTCAACCTGCGGAACCGGGCCGTTGCCGTCTCACTCGCCCGCGGCTTGATCAATGCCTTCGAGATGGAACATGAAGAAGTCGAGTTCCAGGCCTGGTTCAAACGTTATCAACTCAGCCACAAAGCCAAATAATCACTGTTGTGGCAACTGGTATGACCGACAAAAAGGCTTTATTTTTTAAGCCGCCTTCCCCAACCACCTGAACTTAAAAAAGAAACCATCGACAGGGGGACATCTTTCCTCTTTCCTTGTTATTCCCCAGGAGCTATGGTAAAAGGTCTTACCAAGAACCAGGAGGATACTATGTCTACCGTCTTCAAACCGATCCGGCCGAAAAAACTCTCCGAAGAGATTGTTAATCAGATCAAAGAGCTGATCTCGCGCGGGGATCTGCGCCCGGGGCAAAAAATACCCTCCGAGCGTGAGCTGGCATCTTTTCTGGGCGTCAGCCGTCCTTCGGTGCGTGAGGCGATCATGGTTCTCGAAGCCATGGGATTTCTTGAGTCTCGACAGGGCGGCGGAACCTATGTCCGCTCGCTGGCCGACGTGACCATACGTGATCCCCTGGCCGACATGGTCGAACGCCGCGATCCGCGGATGCTGCATGCGCTGACCGAAGTTCGTATCGGTCTGGAAACCTGGTCAGCTTATCTGGCAGCAAAACGTGCTGAAGATTCTGAGATTGAGCGCCTGCGGGAACTGTATGCCGTTATGGTCGAGCAATCAGCAAGCGGTGGCTGGGATGCCGAGATTGATGCCGAGTTCCACTTGACCATCACTGCGGCAACCCACAACACCCTGCAGGTGCATGTGCTCGACACCATCCAATCCCTGTTTCAAGCCACCATCATGGTCGCCTTGAGTGAATTTTACAGCAAGGAAGGCTATATTGAGCTGTTGCTGAGTCACCACCGGAAAATCATGGAGGCGATCGCCGCCCGCGATCCCGAACGTGCCCGTGACCAGATGATGGAACACCTGACCCTGGTGGAGGAAAAACTCGCCCTCTTTCTGCAAAAAGAGCGCCCGGATACCGCCTGAAGATCAGACCTGCACTCAAATCAAAAGGCTGTCCTCCGTCATCTCGGGGCGGCCTTTTCAGTCTCCAATCTTCTTCCAACCCCTTATTCATCCCCAATCCCAAACCGACAAGGTTCAACGCCATGCAGATGGAACAAATATACCGGGCAGCGATCGACAAGTGGGGTAAAGACGCCCAGTACGATCAAGCCGTTGAAGAATGTGCCGAACTGATTACGGCCCTCAAGCACTATCGCCGCGGCAAAGTCGACAAACAGGCGGTCATCGCGGAACTGGCCGATGTCAGCCTGATGCTCGGACAACTCAGCTGGATGTTCGGTGCCGAACAGGTGGAAACGGCGGTAAAAACCAAGCTGGAGAAACTCGACACGCTGCTGAAGACGCCCTGAAACAACAAAAAGGCCGGCCCACGGTCATGCAAACATCTTCCTCTGTTGCCGGATTGGTCGTTTTCCCGGCGGTTTTGAGAAAACTCTCCACTTAAAAACCTCCCCCTCAAGTTTATTCTTGACTCTGGACCAGAGTCCCTCGTCTACACTCGCCGCCCAGGCCTTCCGCCGCGACATTGCGACGATGAGTTGTTGTATTGAGTGAACAATGACGCAGAAGGCGCTTACAAAAGGCGTCATCCCCTGCCAAAGCTCGGCAGCAACTCCTCCGCGACAAACACATTGTAGCTGCCCGATTGAATCAACGCTTTGGCCTTATCGATATCGGGAGCAAAATAGCGGTCCTGGTCGTAGAAGGGAACCTGCTGCCGCAGCAGCTGTCTGGCCTGCTCCAGCTTTTCCGAGGTTTTCAGCGGTGCGCGCGAAAATCGACTCCCTGACAGGCGGCCAGCAGTTCGATCGCCAGTACCCCGGCGGTATTGTCCCCCATCTCCTTCAGTCTGCGGGCGGCGAAGGTGGCCATCGAGACGTGATCTTCCTGATTGGCCGAAGTCGGCAGACTGTCGACCGAGGCGGGGTGTGCCAGCGATTTGTTCTCGCTGGCCAGTGCTGCCGCCGTCACCTGAGCGATCATGAAACCGGAATTGAGTCCGCCCTTTTCGACCAGAAACGGCGGCAGCTTGCTTAGATTGCTGTCGATCAGCAGGGCGATCCGCCGCTCAGAGATGGCGCCGATCTCGGCCAGCACCAGGGCCAGATTATCGGCCACCAGCGCCACCGGTTCGGCGTGGAAGTTCCCGCCGGAGAGGATGTCGCAGTCATCGGAGAACACCAGCGGGTTGTCGGAGACCGCGTTGGCTTCGACCAGCAGCACCCCGGCCGCATGGCGGATCTGTTCCAGACAGGCACCCATCACCTGTGGCTGGCAGCGCAACGAATAGGGATCCTGCACCGCCTCACACTCGCGGTGCGAATCTTCGATGTCGCTGTGCTCCAGCAGCTGCCGCAGGGCGGCGGCGACATCGATCTGCCCACGGTGACCACGAACCTCGTGGATGCGCGGATCGAAGGGGCGACGGCTGCCGAGAGCGGCCTCGACACTGAGGCTGCCACAGAGGATACCGGCGGCAAACAGATCCTCGGCGGCGAACAGGCCTTCGAGGGCGAAAGCGGTCGAAGCCTGGGTGCCGTTGAGCAGCGCCAGCCCCTCTTTGGGGCCGAGGGTGATCGCTGAGAGCCCGGCAATTTCCAGACCGCGCCGGCCCGACAGGCGTTCACCGCGATGCAGGACTTCCCCCTCACCGAGCAGCACCGTACTCATGTGCGCCAGCGGTGCCAGATCGCCGGAAGCCCCGACCGAACCTTTCTGCGGAATACAGGGATAAACTTCAGCGTTGACCAGTCTGATCAGCGCCTCGATCACTTCAAGGCGGATGCCGGAATAGCCGCGCGCCAGACTGTTGATTTTCAGGGTCAGCAGCAGCCGCACGGTCGCTTCGTCCATCATCGCTCCGGTTCCGGCCGCGTGGGACAGCACAATCGAGCGCTGCAACTGTTCCAGCTCTTGATTCGGGATCACCTTATTGGCCAGCAGTCCGAAGCCGGTGTTGATGCCATAGATGACCCGGCCCTGCGCCACCACATCTTTGACTGTGGCCACCGATTGCTCGATACCACTGCGGCAACCGGGAGACAGACTCAGCGTCACCGGCTCCGCCGCAATCCGGCGTAACTGCGGCAGGGTCAGCTGACCGGGATTGATTTCCAGTTTAAACATCTATTTTTCCTCCAGCATCGGCAGATCAAGGCCATTTTCACGGGCGCAATCGATAGCAATCGGGTAACCGGCATCGGCATGCCGCGCCACGCCGATACCCGGATCGTTCCACAACACCCGCTCAAGTCGGCTGGCAGCAGCAGCAGTGCCATCGGCAACGATCACCAGTCCGGCATGCTGACTGAAACCCATGCCGACCCCGCCGCCGTGGTGCAGACTGACCCAGGTTGCACCGCCGGCGATGCTGGTCATGGCGTTGAGCAGCGGCCAGTCGGAGACCGCATCGGAGCCGTCGGCCATCCCTTCGGTCTCCCGGTTGGGACTGGCGACCGAGCCGGAATCGAGATGATCCCGACCGATGACGATCGGAGCCTTGAGTTCGCCGCTGGCAACCATCTGGTTAAAGGCGAGCCCGAGACGCGCCCGGTCCTTGAGCCCGACCCAGCAGATCCGGGCCGGCAAACCCTGAAAATGGATCCGCTGCCGGGCCATATCGAGCCAGTTGTGCAGTTGGGGATTGTCGGGGATCAGCTCTTTGACCTTGGCGTCGGTCCGGTAAATATCCTCCGGATCACCGGAGAGTGCCACCCAGCGGAACGGCCCGATCCCTTCGCAGAACAGCGGCCGGATGTAAGCGGGGACAAACCCGGGAAAATCAAAGGCCTTGACCACCCCTTCTTCCAAGGCCACCTGGCGGATATTGTTGCCGTAATCGAGGGTGACGGCACCACGCTGCTGCAGTTCCAGCATCGCCTCAACGTGGATGGCGATGGAGCTTCTGGCCGCCTTGAGTACGGCAGCAGGATTTTCCTGCCGCTGGAGCTGCGCCTGTTGCAGCGTCCAGCCCTTGGGCAGGTAACCGTTGAGGGGATCGTGGGCGCTGGTCTGGTCGGTACAGACATCCGGGGTGACCCCGCGCCGGACCAGTTCCGGCAGCACATCGGCGCAGTTGCCGAGCAGCCCGACCGAGATCGCCTGCCGGTTGCGACAGGCCGCCTCAATCATCGCCAGGGCCTGATCGAGATCGGTCAGCTTGTGATCCAGATAACCGGTCTCCAGCCGTTTGTCGATCCGCGACTCGTCACATTCCACCGCCAGCATGGCAAACCCGGCCATGGTTGCCGCCAGCGGCTGGGCGCCGCCCATACCACCCAGACCACCGGTCAGAATCCAACGACCGGCAGCATCAGCAGCGAAATGTTTTTTCGCCACGGCGACAAAGGTTTCGTAAGTTCCCTGGATAATCCCCTGCGAACCGATATACACCCAGGAACCGGCGGTCATCTGCCCGTACATCATCAATCCTTTACGATCCAACTCGTTGAAATGTTCCCAGGTCGCCCAGTGGGGCACCAGGTTGGAGTTGGCGATCAGTACCCGCGGCGCATCGGGGTGGGTTTTGAACACCGCGACCGGTTTACCCGACTGCACCAGCAGGGTCTCATCCTCCTCCAGTCGTTGCAGTACCTCGATGATCTTGTCGTAGCAGGCCCAGTCACGGGCGGCACGGCCGATCCCGCCGTAAACCACCAGCTCTTCCGGGCGCTCGGCGACTTCGGGATCGAGGTTGTTCATCAGCATCCGCAACGGCGCTTCGGTCAGCCAGCTTTTAGCACTCAGTTGTGTTCCCCGGGCAGCACGGATCTGTCGTTTGCTGTCGAATCGTTTATTCATGATTTTCCACCTTTGTTGTTTGGTAACTATTCAGCAGGATGACCTCGGGGTGCCCACTTCAAGGGTGTCTGTCGCCCGGATGGCGACAGTCAAGCCCCATGGATGGGTTCATGCGGCCCTTGGGGTGGGCACCCCGAGGTCATCCATCGTGCTGCTGAAGAGTTACGCGTATTCTGCGGCCGGGAGCTCCCGTACCAGCAGATGGCAGAGACGGGCAGCGACCCTGGCCGTTCGTGCATCGATATCGAACTTCGGGTTGTATTCGGCGATCTCCGCCAGTTTGAGTTTGTCTCCGGCCTGGCTGCGGATATAACCGAGCAGCACTTCGAGCAGCTCCAGCGACAGCCCGCGGGCCGCCGGAGCGCTCACCCCCGGGGCGACGGCCGCCGGTAACACATCCAGATCGATACTCAGGTAAAGGCTGCCGCAGCGCTCGATAAATTTCTGCAGGCGC
>JAADGW010000060.1:8082-17637 GCA_013152145.1 Deltaproteobacteria bacterium | reverse complement strand
CCGGGCAGTCCGCGGGCATAGTCCACGTTGAAATTGTGGGTTGCTTTGTGCAGGGTATTGCCGATCAGGCGCAGTGATGAATGGACCACTTCATTCAGGTCGACTTTGTCATCCAGCCCCGAATCGTCACGGCGGGCAAAATCTTTCAGATCTTCAACAATCCGCTTGATCCGGTTGGAGCTTTCCAGCATTTCCTGCAGCATGGTCGGGATTTCTTTGCGCATCCGCGAATATTTGAACCAGCCGAGGGTAAAATCCCCATGCTCTTTGTAGTGCGTTTCAAGCACCGGTTCGATACTCTGATAGGCTTTGCTCAACTGCGGCAAGCTGAGTTGTATCAAACCGTTCGGGTTATTGATTTCGTGCGCCACGCCCGAAACCAGGATACCGAGAGAGGTCATTTTATCGGCGTGCAGCAGTTGCTTCTGCCGAACCTGCAATTCTTCGGCGGAGCGTTTTCTTTCAACAATTTCCCGTTCCAGTTCCATTGTGCGCAGGGCAACCTGTCTTCGCAGAGTTCTCGACCAGAGGACGAAGAGCAGCAGGACCAGCAGTAAAGGACCGAAAATC
Source organism: Deltaproteobacteria bacterium (assembly GCA_013152145.1). Classification (GTDB taxonomy): domain Bacteria; phylum Desulfobacterota; class Desulfuromonadia; order Desulfuromonadales; family Geopsychrobacteraceae; genus Malonomonas. The sequence continues at coordinate 17,067 of JAADGW010000060.1, read as the reverse complement.
AGGGTTCCATAGCGAATAATATTGGTCCAGGCAACACCCTCCGGTTGCAGAACCCCCAGCCACTTATCTCGAATCTGACGGTACTCACCAGATTTTTTCAGTAATGCCAGCCCCTCGTTAAATCTGGCCAACTGCCTGAGATTGCCCTTTTTAACCGCAAAACCATAGTTCTGGGCGACCAGCGGTTTGGCGATCGGGTAAATATTGTTCAGCTGCAGTTGACTCAGCAGGTATTCACCCGGCAATTTGGCAACCAGCGCGCAATCATGCCGTCCTGAAGCCAGCAGGGTCAGAGCATCGGCCAACGTCTGTACCAGAAAGAGATCGGCGGTAATCCCTTTATCGAGCATGTAATCGTGCATGACACTGCCCTTCATGACGATCACTTCCTTGCCGCGCAAATCGTTCGCATCGCGGATGGTAACATTGCCCTTTCTCACCCAGATCGACTGGTGAACTTTTGCGTGGGGAAGTGAAAAATCGACCTCATTCTCCCGCTCCCGGGTGTGAGCCATCCCCATCAGAACATCGATATCACCAGCATCCAGAGCGTTGCGCATCTCCCCCCAGGGACCGAGCTGAATATTGATTTCCATCCCCATAATCCGGGCAATGGCCTGACTCAACTCAATATTGTAGCCGGTCGGCAGACCATCTTTATCCAGATATTCATAAGGGGGATAATTGTAATCGCCGCCGATTCTGACCGGCAGATCATAGCGTTGCGGTTCTTCTTCCGCAGCAGCGAATGTCGCCCCGCAAACAACCAGCAAAAGGCTCAACAGCAGGCATAACAGCCGGCGTCGGGAAAATCTCATCTCAAAACTCTGCATGTCCGGGAGTCCGTGGAAAAGGGATCACGTCGCGGATATTCTCCATCCCGGTCAGGTACATCAGCAACCGCTCGAAGCCGAGCCCGAACCCGGCATGCGGACAGCTGCCCCAGCGGCGGATATCGAGATACCAGCCGAGGTGTTCCTCGGCCACACCACACTCAGCCATTCGCGCGCGCAGCACATCAAGCCGTTCCTCGCGCTGACTGCCGCCGATGATCTCACCGACCCGCGGCACCAGCAGGTCCATCGCCGCAACGGTCTTCCGGTCATCGTTGAGACGCATGTAAAACGCCTTGATCTGTTTCGGATAGTCGACCACGAACAACGGACCGTTAAAGACCTGTTCGGTCAGGTAGCGTTCGTGCTCCGACTGCAGATCGCAGCCCCAACGAACCGGAAACTCGAACGTCTGCTGCGCTTTCAGCAGCAGCTCCACCGCCTCGCTGTAAGTGATGGTTCTGAATTCTGCCCCGGCCAAGGCTTCGAGCTTATCGAGCAGCCCTTTTTCGATCCGCTGGTTGAAAAAACTGAGGTCTTCCTGACAGTTTTCCAGCGCATAAGTGACCATATAGCGGAGAAACTCCTCGCCCAACCGGCAATCATCGGCCAGATCGGCAAAAGCGATTTCCGGTTCGATCATCCAGAATTCGGCTGCATGTCGGCTGGTGTTGGAATTTTCCGCCCGGAAGGTCGGCCCAAAGGTGTAAACATCGGAAAAAGCCGTGGCAAACAGCTCCGCCTGCAACTGCCCGCTGACCGTCAGCCCGGTCCGCTGACCGAAGAAATCCTGCGACCAGTCGACCGTACCCTTCTGTTGTGGCGGCTGATCGGCAGCGAGGGTTGTCACCCGGAACATCTCGCCCGCTCCTTCGCAATCATTGGCGGTGATAATCGGCGTCTGGACGTGGAGAAAGCCGCGCTCGTGAAAAAACTGGTGCACGGCAAAAGAGAGCGCGCTGCGCATCCGGAACACCGCACCGAAGCTGTTGGAGCGCGGTCGCAGATGCGCGATACTGCGCAGAAATTCGAACGAATGACGCTTTTTCTGTAACGGGTAACTGTCATCGGCGGCGCCGAGAATCTGCGCCTCGCTGACCTGCAATTCCCACCGCTGTCCGGCCGCCGGTGATTCCACCAGCGTTCCGTTGGCGCTCAGGCTGGCCCCGGTTCCAAGCCGACTGACCAGGCTATAGTTGGGCAGTTCCGGACTTAACACCAGCTGCAGGCTGCTAAAGCTGCTGCCATCATTCAGGGTGATAAAACTGACGTCTTTACCCCGCCGGACCGACCGCACCCAGCCCTTGACACAAAGCTCACCGCCCTGCTCCGCCGAGAGGGCCTGTTTAATTGCTGTTCTCTGTGGTTTTTTCATCGATACTCCTGTTCACTTTCCTGCCGACCGTTTGAACGGGAGCAGAATACTGCTGAAACAACTGCCGTGCCCCGGTTCCGAAGTGACCGTCAAACTGCCTTTATGGTTCTCGGTGATCAGAAAATAGGAGACCGACAACCCCAGACCGGTGCCAACCCCGACATCCTTGGTGGTGTAGAAAGGTTCAAAAATCCGCTTGCAGATCGCCTCATCAATTCCGGAGCCGTTGTCTTCCACCTGCAGGCAGGCCTGGTCTCCCTGCGGAAAAACCCGGACCCGGATTTCGGGAGCCGACCTGCTGCCGATCGCCTGCGCAGCATTTTTCAGCAGGTTGAGCAGCACCTGCTGGATCTGGCTCGATTCACAGGGGACATCGGGGGTCGGCTGGTAATCGCGCACGATATTAATCGTCCGAAAATCGAAATGGTGCTTCATATCGTAATCGCTGGCGGCCAGCTCGATGGTTTTTTCCAGCAGCTCCGATAATGAACAGGGCAAAAAGCTGGAAGAGCTCTTGCGACTGAAATTAAGCATATTCTCGATAATCCGCGCGGCCCGCTGACCGGAGCTGGTAATCGACTTCATCATCTGCTCAAAGCCCCGCAGCCGTGCATACTCGGCGACCTGCTCAATACTGATCCCGAGCTGCTCGGCAGTCTCGCGGTTTTTCCGCAGCGTCGGCGACAGCCGCTGGGCCAGCACCTGCACATTCTGTAACACCGAAGCCAGCGGATTGTTGATTTCATGCGCCATTCCGGCGGCCAGGCTGCCGACCGAGAGCATCTTCTCCGACTGCACCATGACATCTTCGAGATGTACTTTTTCGGTGACATCATCCAGATGGATAACCACCCCCTCACTCCCCGGGGAGGTCAGCGGGTAAATCAGCAGATCGTAGAAATACTCCTGTTCCCGGCGGCGGCCGACAATCTTCCGCAGACGGTTCACTTCACCCGTTTTCAGTGTTTCACTGACGCTCTGCAGATAGAGTGAAGGGTCGACCGGAGAGAAAACCTCAACCAGCGGCTGTCCCAGCGCCTGGGCGGCAGTTATACCACTGACCTCCTGCGCTTGCCGGTTCCAGAGGGTGACGTTCAGGTCACCGCCCCGATCAGGATTGAGGGCATGACATCGACAATATCGTGCAGATATTCCTTCAGCTCCAGCAACGACTCCTCAGCCTGCCGCCGCTGTGAAATATCGTCGACTGTCCCTTCGATAAACAGAACCTGCTCCTCTTCGCCCCGCACCAGGTGGCAATTGATGGAGACCCAGAAGGTGTGACCGTCGGCGCGCCGCATTTGCACTTCATAGTTATCGACCTTCTCCTCCTGCAACAACCGACTGATCATCCGGTCCCGGTCCTCGGGGTTGACATAAAGCTGTTCCCTCAGGTTGGAAAAGGTGGCACCCGCATCCTCATCGAGGCAGAGCATATGTTTCAGGGCCGGGTTGACATTCAGAAATACCCCCTCGATAGTGCTCTGGAAAATTCCCTCGGAAGCATCGTCAAAAACATTCCGATAGCGCCGTTCAGACTCCTGCAATGCGGACCAGCTCTTTACCAGGTCGGTCAGCATGTCATTAAACATCGATCTGCCCCCACTCATCGTCGCGGTTAAGGGCCATCGGCGAACGATAATCACCCTCCCGGAAACGGAGCAAACGGTCACGGATTTTCTCCATCGGCTGTTTAATGTGGCGCGAAAACAGGTTGAGATGAATCAAGCCGAGCACCAGCGCCAGCACCACCAGCAACGCCAGGACCACCGCTCCGGCCGCCAGAATAGTCCGATCAACCTCCTTGACAGCTCTGGCTGCGGTTGTTTTATGTCGTTGATCGAGCGTCGCCAACTGCAGCAGAGCCTGTTGGGTCCCACGATTCAACTCATCTGTCCGCCGACCCAGATGGATCATTTCCTGCTGATAACGGGTCATCAGGTGCTGATAATATTTCAGCTGGTCGATCAGGTGGCGGCCGAAACGATTGATCGGTTCCTTCGATGCCGCAATGGTTTTCAACTTCAGTGCCAAGGCAGAAATGTTGGCCGCATTCGGTGGCGGGTCAAAAAAAGAGGCCTTGAACAGGGTCGCTCTATTTTCCTGCAGGTTATGCCGGATAATATCCAGCAGATCGCCCCGATATTCGGCAATTAACAGGGTCAACTGTTCGTAATAATCCTGCGGTTCTCCGCGCTGGGCTGCTTTGATCATCTGTTCGGCGAGAACCTCTTCGAGAAGGTCAAACCGCTCAATGAGCGCCTGGTCCTCCTGGCGGCGCCGGCGCAGCAGTTCGTTGACCTTTTTACATTGTTCCAGATAGGCGACCAGCTTCTGCTGTAAAGGCGGATATAACGGCTGTAACGCACTGCCGTAAACATCTCGTTGAAGTTTTTTCAGCAACTGCTGCAGCGCTGCCCCCTCTTGCTGCAGATATTCATCATGACCGTAAAAAGTGGCCTCCAGTTGTTTTATCCGGGAGAGAAACTGGCCCAGATCCAGGGCCAGATGAGAGTTACTGACCGTCTTCTGCAGTTGCGTTTCGACAACCTGGCCGAGATCGATGCGGACCTGTAAAAATGCCGCCAGCAGAATCAACGCAATCACGATAAATGACACGACCGATAATGTGGTCGCCAGCCTGAGCCGGTCCTGAATCGAAAATTTCATCTTTTTGTGCAGGTTCATTGTTCAGGTGATCCATAACCGTTGCTGAGAATTCTTCCGTTTGCTTACAACCCGGGCAGCCGGTCGAACAACCTGTCCGGCAGCTGAAAATCAGTTAAAACATTCAAACAGTACCATAGTCGGGTAGATCCGGGCTAGAGACCAAAAAAGGCCCACAAAGAAATAATGTCGGCCTTTCGCTGGAGATCTGGGATCGGGTTAATCAGCTGTGCTCTCGTGATTTAAGGAAGGTCACGTTTTCCCACTGTTCCATGGTGTGCCCCAAACGCCATTCACTCGCGGCCAGATAGGTCAGATGTCCTTCAGCATCGTGGGCCAGCTGCCCCTGATTTTTCTTGATAAACTCGTCAAGCAGTTTTTTGTCATCACATTCGATCCAGCGGGCAGTGTTGTAATCGACCCCCTCGTAAACCGCATTGACGTTGTACTCGGCTTTAAGCCGCTCCATGGTAACATCGAACTGCAACACGCCGACCGCACCGAGGATGAAATCCGCGCCGAAAACCGGTTTAAAGACCTGCACCGCCCCCTCTTCGGCCAGCTGAATCAGTCCTTTCTGCAACTGCTTCGATTTGAGCGGATCTTTCAGGCGTACCCGGCGGAAATGTTCCGGAGCAAAGTTGGGAATGCCGGTAAACTTGAGCGGCTCCTTCGGGGTGAAGGTATCGCCGATTTTGATCGTGCCATGGTTGTGCAGGCCGATGATGTCGCCGGGATAAGCCTCTTCGACATGCGCACGGTCCTGCGCCATAAAGATGGTTGCCTTGGAGAGGATGATCTCTTTGCCGATGCGGTGATGTTTGACCTTCATCCCGCGGGTGAACTTACCGCTGCAGATGCGCAGAAAAGCGATCCGGTCGCGGTGGGCCGGGTCCATGTTCGCCTGAATTTTAAAGACGAACCCGGAAAATGCCTCTTCGTCCGGCGCGACCATCCGCTCGATGGTCTCACGGGGACCGGGTGGCGGCGCCAGCTCGACAAAAGCATCGAGCATCTCCTGTACGCCGAAATTATTGATCGCACTGCCGAAAAATACCGGCGTCTGACTGGCCTTGAGGTAGTCATCCAAATTGAAGGGATTGGCCGCCCCCTCCAGCAGCTCGATATCCTCGCGCAGCTCATCGGCCTGACGGCCGAGCAGCTCATCGAGCTGCGGATCGTTGAGATCGGCGATCTTCACCGTCTCGGTGCTGCGGGCATCATCGCCGGGCGTAAACAGATTCAGCTCTTTGCGATAGAGATTATAAACCCCCTTGAACCGTTTGCCCATGCCGATCGGCCAGGAGAGCGGGGTACATTCGATCTGCAGCTTTTCTTCGATATCGGCCAGCACATCGAGCGGCTCCAGCCCCTCGCGGTCAAGCTTGTTGATGAAGGTCAGCACCGGGGTATTGCGCATCCGGCAGACCTCCATCAGCTTTTCGGTCTGCGGCTCGACCCCCTTGGCGCTGTCAATCACCATCAGCGCACTATCGACGGCGGTCAGCACCCGGTAGGTATCCTCGGAGAAATCCTGGTGACCGGGGGTATCGAGCAGGTTGATCTCGTAATTCCGGTAGTCGAACTTCATCACCGACGAAGAGACCGAGATGCCCCGCTCCTTCTCAATGCTCATCCAGTCGCTGGTAGCGTGGCGGCTCGACTTGCGCGCCTTGACCGTGCCGGCCATCTGGATCGCACCGCCGAACAACAGCAGCTTTTCGGTCAGGGTGGTTTTCCCGGCGTCGGGGTGACTGATAATGCCGAAGGTGCGCCGCTTGGCAATTTCGCGTTGTAATTCTTTACTCATGGTTTTCTTTCGTCTGTTGACCAATTTGAAGCGGATGAATACTCACTGTTCAGGCACCCGCCAGCGTTTATGCATCCAGAACCATTGGCGCGGATCTTTGCGGATGGTCTTTTCGATGATCTTCGTCAGCAGCTGGGTATTCTCCGCGACCGCCTGTTCCCCTTCTCCTTCGAGCAGCAGCATCGGTTCGGTCCAGAGTTTGTAACGGTGGTCCGGCAGCCGCTGACAAAAGGTCGGGACCAGCGGAATCCGGTACTTCATTGCCAGTCTGGTGATGGCGGTGGTGGTGTAGGCTTTGCGGCCGAAAAAGTCCACCGGAATTGAGCCGGGCGGCGAAATATGCTGATCGAGCAGCACCGCCACCAGATCCCCCTGCTGCAGCGCCTTGACGATCCGTCGCGCTCCTTTGCGGCTGTTGAGGACCTCGTGTCCGTAGGTTTTACGCATTTTTTCGAAATAACTGTCGACCAGCGGATTTTTCATCGGCTTGGCAACCAGGTCAACCCGGTAGCCCTGCTGCTGTAAGGGGAAACTGCCGACCTCCCAGAAGCCGAAATGGCCGGAGAGCATGATCACGCCACGCCCCAGATCGTGCGCCTTGCGCATCTCATCCAGATCAAGATCGAAATAACGCTGCAGATCTCCCCGCCGGGTGTCGAACAGGTCGATCCGCAGCATATCCGCACTGCTGGTACCGACATGCTGAAAATTGGCCCAAGCCAGCGTCGCGACTTTTCGCCGACTCCATTCCGGAAAGGCCCGCTGCAGATTTTCTTCCGCCAGCCGCCGTCGTTTCGGCAACAACATCCCGGCCAACAGACCGAGACGGCCTCCCAGAACCAGCGCCTGCTCACGCGGCAGACGTCTGATCAGTGCCGCCAGCACGCGCAGAAAATAATATTCCAATTTGTGTTTCAGGGAAATTTTCGCCATAACCAGACTCTCGACTAATGAAAAAAACCGGCCCAAAACCGGCCGGTCACTATAGCGCAATACGCAGCACAGATAAAAGCCCGTTTTCCAACCCGCGATTAAAAACGATAACCTTTCTTCAGCATGCAGAACTCGTAGAGCTGCACCTGCCGTTGCTCATCGGGAAACTCTTCCATACCGCTGCCGCTCATCAAAGGATCCATATTGATCACCCCGTAACGCTGCGCATACTGCCGGCAAGAGGCATGGTCTTTATCGCGATCGTGAGAATCAAGCGGCTCAGCAACGATCGAGCGCGGCCCCCGGGCACAAGCGGTCAGCACAAGCAGACAGAAAAACAGCAGCAGGAGACAATTCTTCATCAAAACCCTCAGTAAGAGAACGGCCGCAACCGGCCAAATCAGGCAAGTAAGTGTAGCAGACCTGAGCAATATTTGAAATGATTAATGACCTGCGGATTGATTTTGCCATGGGTCTTGACCGGAGCGGGCGAATACTTTTATGCTGCGCTGCTGAATCCGCTCAAACGTTATATCCAGCCGGATAAATGTCCGGCTCTCAAGCACCGCTGAAGCTACCAACCAAGGAGAAGTCAATGGCCGTCTATGCAGTCAATCATCCGCTGGTCAAACATAAACTGGGGCTGATGCGCCAGAATGATATCAGCACCAAGGACTTTCGCGAGCTGGCCTCAGAGGTCGCCCGTCTGTTGACCTACGAGGCCACCAAGGACCTGGAAGTTGAGGCGGAGACGATCGAGGGCTGGAACGGCCCGGTCAGCGTTGAGCGTATCAAAGGGAAGAAAATTACCGTGGTCCCGATATTAAGAGCCGGCCTGGGCATGATGAACGGTGTTCTCGACCTGATCCCCAGCGCCCGGGTCAGCGTGGTTGGTCTGTACCGTGACGAAAAGACCCTCGAACCGGTGACCTATTTTGAAAAACTGACCAGCAGCATGGATGATCGAACCGCGCTGATCCTCGACCCGATGCTGGCCACCGGCGGCTCACTGCTTGCTTGTATCGAGATGCTGAAAAAAGCCGGTTGCACCAGCATCCGCGGTCTGTTTCTGGTGGCCGTTCCGGAAGGACTGGAAAAGGTTAAAGCAGCGCATCCCGATGTTGATATCTACGTCGCTTCGATCGATGAGCGGCTGAACGAAAACGGTTACATCCTGCCCGGGCTGGGAGACGCCGGGGACAAGATCTTTGGAACCAAATAACCCCGGCTCACACAAAATGAATATAGATAACTATTCAGCAGGATGGCCTCGGGGTGTCCACTTCAAGGGTGTCTGTCGCCTGGATGGCGACAGTCAAGCCCCAGGGATGGGTTCATGCGGCCCTTGGAGTGGGCAGCGCGAGGCC
>JAADGW010000060.1:0-8023 GCA_013152145.1 Deltaproteobacteria bacterium | reverse complement strand
CGTTAAAGCGCGACACCGGTTAAAAGCTCCAGTTCAGCCCTGGTTACGGCAAAACTGCGGTGCCAGATCCCATGCCAGCCGCAGGCAACGGCAGCCCTGACGTTGTCTTCCAGGTCATCGACAAAGACGCTGGTTTCCGGACAGAGATCAAACCGGCCGCAGGCCGCGGCAAAAATCTCCGGAGCCGGTTTCATTACCCCGACCTCGTAAGAAGCGAGTCGATCGTGGCAGATCTTATCGAGGCCGTAAGCCTGCTGGATATGCCGCCAGTGAAGCTCGCTGGTGTTCGATAACAGGTAGACGCCACAGTGCGACTTGAGAGCTCCGGCCAACTGTAACATCGCCCGAATCGGGGTAAAGAGATCATTCCAGGCGGCAATCAACTCAGCCTCCGGCAACCGCTCCTTGAGCAGGCCGTTGACCTGTTCCAGAAACTCCCGGCTGCTGACTTCGCCATGCTCATAGCCGATCAGGTCGACCCGCTCAAGAAACTCCTCGATACCGCAACATTCGGCGCCCTGCTGCCGCAGCGTGGTGATAAAACGCGTATAACTGAAATCGATCAGCACCCGACCGACATCGAACACCACGTCTGTAACTATCGGCATCTGCAACTCCCCTTCACTGTCGGCGGTGGCACCTGAAACGACTAGCGGATACGGCGGCATTCCAGGTAGAAGCGTTTTTCGTCCGCCTCACCCATGGAAAAGGTTTTACGCGGCAAGGCGCCGTCGAGCACGATGGTTCTAAACAGGTCGTGTTTGGAGATCGCCGGCAGGTAGAAACCAGCAGAATCGGCCTGACTGCCGAGTTCGGTCACCGACAGGCTGCCGTGGATATAATCGACCCGGACCGCGGGGTTATCCTGCAGGTAGCGGTCGAGAAACGCCTGCAGCGTGGTGACCGCCAGGGTGTATTCGGGCGCGGCGACCCGACAGACCCCGAACTGCCCGGCAATCACGACCGGAAAAGCATGCTCGTCTTCTGCTGCGGTCGCCAGTGCCGCCGCCTCGGAAAGACCGATGCAGGGGATAAAGGTCAGCGGTGTACCGCGTCCGGCAAAATAGCTCTTCATCTGCCGTTTGAGCTGCTCGCCGTCAACGCCGAACAGAACCCGGTGGATCGCCTCGAACTCCAGTCCCGGATCGTGGACGTTGACCAGCTCAACCAATGCATAGCGGGCCGGGTGGTTCATCACTGCGGCCTGATCCGGTGCCTCCTGCTTGAGCTTTTCCCAGATCGCTTTGGCGGTGGCAAACGAATGATTGCCGTCACCCATGGCGTAGAGCATCACCTCACCATCGACCTGGTATTTTTCGCGATAGGCAGCGGGATCGGCCAGTTGCTCCAGCGCGGCAACAACTTTATCGATCAGTTCCGGCTGATCGATACGATAGCCCCGCAGATGCCCACCATTTTCCAGCAGATCAAAATCGTAGAGTGTCTCCAGTGGTTCGTTGAACAGCGGTTCGATAACCGTCTGCTGCGGGTCATCAATCAACACCATGATGTGCGGCAGTTCGATCGGTGCATTCCGGCGCACCTTGATGCGCGGCGGCAGCCGGTCAAGGATCGTCCCCTCGGTGGCACGGATCAGGCTCTGCGCACCCGGGTTAAAATCATAGCGTTCCAGGTCGAGAGCCAGGACTAAACCTTTGCGCGACTCGACCTCGCAGGTTTTGCGATCGACCAGGATGAAACCGGGCGATTGCTCGACCAAACTGCCGTCGGCCAGATATTGTTCCATCGTCCGGTTGATCGCGGCAATCCGCTGCGCAGCGTCATCCTCCTCCAGGTAAACTTCGGGGAAGATCAGCGCCAATGTGGAGATCGTCCCCCGGGTCTGTTCCTCAAGGCGCTGCCAGTATTCGGGGTCGGAGGTGTACTGATCACAGGCGATGACTGCCCAGCGCTGCATGTCAGTTCCTTCTTTCGGCAACAGAATTTTCGGCAATTGTACACCGACCGTGTCAAATATCATTACATTGATCCCTTTTAACAAAAAAATTATCGCGGAAAAATTCAAAGTTACAGAGAGCCTATAGGTAACATGTTTTCGTTTTTTTGAGAACCACTTGCCGGATCGGCGCCAGGTCATCACTCAGTCCGGCAACCGACCGTTCTGCTTCGAGACACTGTTCTAAACGACTCGCAACAACCTGAATTTTCATCCTCAATAATCAGACCTGTCTTAAGTAGCTGTGAGAGCTTAAAACCTCATACTCATTTGAAAAATAAAAACTTAAGTTTGACAAAAGTAAATCTGCTGCCGTATATCTTATAAAACGAACAATGGTTCTTTTATTGTCGCGGGTCCCTGGCCGCCCGTCAACCACATCATTATACGCGGTTAATGCAATGTCTCGATTATCCATTAAACTGTAGCCTGATTCTATTGCTGGTTTTTCCAGCCTGGCCCTGTAAGTCCGGTCTGTCCGGGCCTCCGGGCTCATTGCTCTTATCGATGCTGTAACCCACACACAAGAACAGAGGAGGAAACAAGATGAAACTTGTAAAACTGGTAGCGTTGACTCTCAGTCTGACCCTGATGATGGTCGGTTTCGCCTATGCGGGCAAAGACCTGGATGCCGTAAAAAAGAAAGGCTTTCTCCAGGCCGGTGTTAACGGCGGTGTTTTCGGTTTCGGTATGCCGGATGAAAAAGGCGTCTGGAGAGGGTTGGATGTTGACACCGCGCGGGCCATTGCGGCTGCAATCTTCGGCGACGCCGATAAGATCAAGTACACTCCGCTGACCGCCCAGCAGCGTTTTACGGCTCTGCAATCGGGTGAAATCGATGTCCTGACCCGCAACGCCACCCGTACCCTGACCCGGGAAACCCAGCTCGGGCTGAACTTTGTGACGGTCAACTACTACGACGGTCAGGGCTTTATGGTTCCCAAGAAGCTCGGCATCAAAAGTGCCAAAGAGCTTGATGGCGCAACGGTCTGTGTTCTGCCCGGCACCACCACCGAGCAGAATGCCGCTGACTACTTCCGCAACAATAATATGAAGATGAACCCGGTGGTAATCGAGTCGACTTCAGAGCTGGCCAAAACCTTCTTCGCCGGCCGCTGTGACGTGCTGACCTCTGATGCCTCCCAACTGGCCGGTACCCGCGCCATCGCTCCGAACCCGAAGGATTATGAAATTCTTCCGGAAATCATCTCCAAAGAGCCGTTGGCTCCTGCTGTGCGCCAGGGCGACGACAACTTCCGCGATGTTGTTGATTTCAGCGTGATGGCAATGATTAACGCCGAAGAGCTGGGGATCACCTCAAAAAATGTTGACCAGATGCTGAAAAGCAAAGACCCGGTCATCAAGCGCTTCCTCGGTGTTATTCCCGGCAACGGCAAAGCTCTCGGGCTGGATGAAAGATGGGCTTATAACATCATCAAGCAGGTCGGCAACTACGGTGAAGTTTTTGAGCGCAATGTCGGCGTCAACACGACCCTGGGCCTTAAGCGCGGTCTGAACGCTCTCTGGACCCATGGCGGCCTGATGTACTCAGTACCGTTCAAATAAATCAACCCCGGGCGACCGCCGCCGGAGATACCATTCCGGCGGCGGTCTGTCTTCAGCGTAATCTAATTCAGCCAGATGGCCTCGGGGTGCCCACTTCAAGGGTGTCTGTCGCCTGGATGGCGACAGTCAAGCCCCAGGGATGGGTTCATACGGCCCTTGGAGTGGACAGCGCGAGGTCATCTATCGCGCTGCTGAATAGTTTACTCTTCAGCAGAACCATATCAAACATGGATGTACGATTTTGAATCAGCACGCGATGCCACAAAAAACTGAGCCGGTTCAATCAGCAGCCATCCCGTTCTGGCGGGACGAAGCCAAACGGGCAATCGTCTTCCAGATCGTGGCCCTGCTGCTGGTTGCCGGTGCCGGCTATTATCTTTACTCCAATACCCAGGAGAACCTGGCCCGCCAGTCGATCGCCACCGGTTTCAGCTTTTTTGACAAGGAAGCCTCTTTCGAGATCGGTGAATCACTGATCAAATACTCTGCCGAAGACACCTATTTCCGGGCATTGCTGGTCGGTGCGCTGAACACTGTCAAGGTTTCGTTCATCGGCATCGTCCTGACGATTATTCTCGGCACGATTGTCGGCATTGCCCGACTCTCCAGCAACTGGCTGATGGCGAAGCTTTCCGCCGGCTATATCGAACTGATGCAGAATATCCCGGTGTTGCTGCAGCTGTTCTTCTGGTATGCCATCTTTTATGAAGCCTTCCCGTCACCGCGTCAGGCCCTCAATCCGATTACCGGTCTGTTCTTCAGTAACCGCGGGATGATCTTTGCCATACCGAAAGCACATCCTGCCCATGCGGTTATGGGCTGGGCTCTGCTGATCGTTCTGGTCACCGGTTGGTTTCTGAATCGTTGGGGCCACCGCCGGCTGGACCGGACCGGACAACCATTCCCGGCCCTGCGCATCACCTTCGCCCTGGCGGTCGGCGTACCACTGCTGATCTGGCTGGCCTACGGTGCACCGACGGCGATGGATATCCCGGTTCTGCGCGGCTTCAACTTCAGAGGCGGGATAACGATCAGCCCGGAATTCAGCGCCCTGCTGTTGGGTCTGGTCCTTTACACCTCGGCCTTCGTCGCCGAGGTCGTCCGTGCCGGCATTCAATCGGTCGGCAAAGGCCAGATCGAGGCGGCGATGGCGATCGGCTTACACCCCGGCCAGGTCTTACAGCGGGTCATCCTGCCCCAGGCCTTGCGGGTGATTATTCCGCCGTTGACCAGCCAGCTGTTGAATCTGATCAAAAACAGTTCCCTGGCGATCGCGATCGGTTACGCCGACTTTGTGGCCGTCACCAACACCATGATCAACCAGACCGGACAGGCCATCGAGGGGGTCACCCTGATCATGCTGCTCTTCTTGTTCTTCAGTCTTTCAACCTCGCTGTTCATGAACTGGTACAACAAGAAAATGGCCCTGGTGGAGAGATGATCTGATGAACGATACAACCAACAACCCAAGAGAGCATCTGGCCGCTCCGATCAGAAAGATCGGGGCCATTGCCTGGCTGCGTGAAAATCTGTTCAACACCTGGTACAACTCGGTGCTGACGATTCTCACCCTGGCAGTGCTCTGGATGATCGTCCCGCCGCTATTCAGCTGGGCGTTCATCAACAGCCTCTGGGACAGTTCTGCCGAAGCTTGCCGTGATATTGACGGTGCCTGCTGGTCGATCATTCCCAGAAACGTCAAGTTCATCTTTCTCGGCTTTTACCCGACGGGACAGGAATGGCGGCCGATTCTGGCAATGCTCCTGCTGCTCGGGCTGGTGTTTTACTCAAAGGAGCGGAAGCGCTGGAAGAAAGCCCTCGGCTGGTACTGGAGTATCGGTCTGATCGTCATGGGAACCCTGATGTATGGTGGGATTTTCGGCATGCCGATCGTTGAACCGGCTCAGTGGAGTGGCCTGCCCCTGACCCTGATGCTCTCTTTCTTCGGTATCGTCGCAGCGTACCCGCTGGGAGTGCTGCTGGCCCTCGGGCGGCGCTCACGGCTACCGGCGATCAAAACCCTCTGCGTTGTCTATATCGAGATGATCCGGGGTGTCCCCCTGATCAGCCTGCTGTTCATGTCATCGGTCATGTTCCCGCTGTTTTTGCCCGAGGGGGTCACCATCGACAAGGTTCTGCGTGCGCAAGCAGCGATTATCTTTTTCACCGCCGCCTATATCGCCGAAGTTGTCCGCGGCGGGCTGCAGGCCATGCCGCGCGGTCAGTACGAGGCGGCCGACTCGCTGGGACTGAACTATCGCCAGACGATGCGGCTGGTCATTCTGCCGCAGGCATTAAAAATTGTCATTCCGCCGTCGGTGGGAATTCTGCTCTCCGCATTTAAAGATACCTCGCTGGTCGTTATCATCGCCCTTTATGACATATTAAAGACCACCAAGGTTACCCTTTCCAACCCGAAATGGACCGGGTACTCCACAGAAGCTTATGTTTTTCTGGCCGTTCTTTATTTCATCTTCTGTTACGGCATGTCGAGCTACAGCCGCAGATTGGAAAAAGAGCTGCACACCGGACGTTGATCCGCTACGGCACCCGCAACAAGTGAGATTGTCATGAGTGATTCACAAACAAATGTCAGTACAACTGATTCTTCGCAACTGATCATCCAGCTTCGGGGGATGCACAAATGGTACGGTGATTTTCACGTTCTGAGCGATATCAATCTCGAGGTTCACAAACGCGAAAAAATTGTCATCTGTGGCCCTTCCGGTTCCGGGAAATCAACCATGATCCGTTGCATCAACCGCTTGGAAGAACATCAGCAGGGGCAGATCATCGTCAACGGCACCGAGCTGACCAATGATATCAAAAACATTGAAAAAGTCCGTGCCGAGGTTGGTATGGTTTTCCAGCATTTCAATCTGTTCCCGCACCTGACGATTCTGGAGAACCTGACTCTGGGACCGATCTGGGTGCGCAAAACACCGAAAAAAGAAGCTGAAGAGATCGGCATGAAATATCTGGAAAAAGTGAAGATTGCCGAGCAGGCAAAGAAGTTTCCCGGCCAGCTTTCCGGCGGCCAGCAGCAACGCGTTGCCATCGCCCGCAGTCTCTGCATGCATCCGGAAGTGATGTTGTTCGACGAGCCGACCTCGGCCCTCGACCCGGAGATGATCAAGGAAGTTCTCGATGTCATGATCGATCTGGCCGACGAAGGGATGACCATGCTGGTGGTCACCCACGAGATGAGTTTTGCCAAAAGCGTCGCCGACCGGGTCATGTTCATGGATGACGGGCAGATCGTCGAAGAAAATAACCCGTACGATTTCTTCGACAACCCGCAGCACGAACGGACGAAGCTGTTCTTAAGTCAGATTCTGTAGGGGAATCAAGGCCGGAGCAAAATAAACACTGCTGCCGGGCCGAGCCGCGAAGGTTCGACTAATCACCGGTTTTGAGGACCCCGCCTATGACCTTATGCAGCTGGTCAAAAATATAGGGTTTGGTTATCACCGCCGTAAACCCGTAATCGGCGTAGCGGGCCATCACCGGGTCATCGGCGTAACCGCTGGAGACAATCACCTTGGCCTGCGGGTCAAGCTGCAGGAGCTGTTTGATGGTTTCTTTCCCCCCGCCACCGCCGGGAACCGTCAAATCCAGGCTAACAACGTCAAACGGCCGACCGGCCAGCCGGGCTTGCCGGAAGAGCTCGACCGCTTCCTGACCATTTTTTGCCGTAACCACCGTGCACCCCATGGTTTCAAGCATCTCGGCGACGATGTCGAGCACTGAATCATCATCGTCCATGACCAGCACCTTTGCCGACAAGTTGATGGCGCCGGCGCTGGTGTCCGAGACTCTCTGTTTTTCGCGGGCCGAGCCATCGGCAGCCGGCAGGTAAAAAGTGAAAGTTGTCCCCCGGCCGGTTTCGGAGTTCACATTGATCACCCCTTTATGTCGGGTAATAATGGAATAGACGCTGGCCAGCCCCAAACCACGGCCGGTCTGTTTGGTGCTGAAGTAGGGATCAAAAATAAACTTTTGAACCTTCGGGTCGATCCCGGTTCCCTCGTCGCGTACCTGGGCTTTGATATATTTACCTGCGGCCAGATCGGTACAATCGCCAAAGGAATTATCGAAATTCTGCAGCTCGATATACAGGTGACCACCGTCCGGCATCGCCTGATCGGCGTTGATGGCCAGATTGGAAAAAACCTGCTGGATCTGTCCTTTGTCTACATCGGCAGCCCACAAATCATCTGTTTGCACAAAAACCGGTCTGACATTACTGCCGGAAAGATCAAAGCTCACAATCTCCTCAACCAGTTCGCCGAGACTGACCTGCTCGCGCACCGGTGCTCCCCCCTTGGCGAAGGTCAGCAGCTTGCGGGTCAGGTGAGTGGCGCGATGGAGGCTCTGTTCGGCTCGATCGACAAATTTGAAGGCTGGATGCTCGCTCTCAAGCCGTCTCTTGATCAGTGAAAGATTGCCAAACAGGCCCATCAGCAGATTATTGAAATCATGGGCGATACCACCGGCCAG
>JAADGW010000074.1:10478-11027 GCA_013152145.1 Deltaproteobacteria bacterium | reverse complement strand
CGACCGCAACCGCCGTCACCGTCCCGTTCTGCGCCTCGGCCAGCCGCAACGCCTGCTCCAGGGCACAGAGGTCGGCCGGATTGGCGATGCGTCGCAAACCGCGCTCGCACACCCCGTAGCCGTCAGCGGTCAACCGCACCGGCGGCCGAGGGTCACAGGTCTCCCGCAATAGAACGACTATCTGGATTGGATTGTTTGACATTTTATGGCTCCATTCCCCGGCAAAACTCTAAAATCTCTGTAACTATTCAGCCGGATGGCCTCGCGCTGCTGAATAGTTACAAATCTCTAAGTCATCCGGTAAGAAACCCCGAAACCGCCACGCGGATAGCGCCAGCGGGTGAAGGCATCTTCCGGACAGATCACGTAACAGGTTCCGCATTCCAGACAGCCGTCATGCACGAAGGTCATCTTCAGATTCTCTTCATCCCAGCTGTAACAACGGGCCGGACAAGCATTGGTACAGGCCCGCTGATCGCACTTCTTACAGATTTCTTCATCCAGTTTGATGTGCGGTTCGCGATCTACGTTGAAACTGGTATAGTCGAA
>JAADGW010000074.1:0-10440 GCA_013152145.1 Deltaproteobacteria bacterium | reverse complement strand
GTAGAGATCGGTCAGCAGGTTTTTCAAACCGACCGTTTCCTTGACCTTGCGCAACAGCAGTTTGGTCATGGTCTCTTTCGGTGTACCATCGATGCGGTAGATCTCGTCCATCATGCTGCAGATCAATTCAGGATACTGACGGTAGATCCTGTCGTTATGCAGCATCTTCGGCGTACGCCGGTAGAGTTTGAGATCCTTGAGAACGTAACTCTCCTCAAGCATCTGCCGATAGACCGCCAGACTCGACTTGCTGAAGTCGCGCTGCCGGTGTGCCTCGAGCGCTGCCTTGCCGGCCAGTACCCCTGACTGAGTTGCCAGGTTGATCCCTTCCAGATTGAGCCCGGTGACAATACACAGCGCCGCGGCATCTCCAGCGACCATGATGCCGTCGCCGACGATCTCCGGCATCATTCCGTAGCCCCCTTCCGGAACCAGGTGGGCCGAATACTCCAGCAGCCGACCGCCACGCAACTGCTTGGCAATCTGCGGCTGCTGCATGAAGGCGTTGAGCAGATCGCAGGGCGTTTTGCCGCTCTGGCTCAGGCTGCTCAAGTGCAGCACCATACCGAGGGAGAGAGAATCGTAGTTGGTATAGAGAAAACTGCCGCCACGCACCCCGGCGGTGCACCCGACGATTTCGTTCGAAGCTCCCTGATCGCGCACCAGTCCGAAGCGGTCATCGATGACCGCTTTCGGCATATCGATCAGCGCCTTGATCCCGACCGCCAGATGCGAAGGGTCGAATTGCGGGCGCCGCAGCCCGGCCTTCTTCGCGGTAAACGAAAGAACTCCATCGGCAGCAATCACTATCGGGGCCCGCAGTTCAGCGCCATCACGGAGCAGAGTCACGCCGACGATCCTGCCCTCTTCACGGATCACGTCGTCGACCGTGGATCGGTTCATCAGTGTCGCCCCGGCCTTGACCGCCTCTTCCGCCAACCAGCGATCGAAGTTGGGACGGAAGATGGTATAGCCGTTATAAGGCGGACGATCAGATTCCTCGGTATCGAAGTTAACGTTGAAGCAGGCCTCTGCGGTGATAAAAGAGAGCGACTTTTTGACGATGTGCCGCTCCAGCGGGGCCTGGTTCCAGAAGTCGGGGAAGAGCTCTTCGAGCGCCGTCAGCCGATGCAGGACTCCGCCGAACATATTCTTTTCGCCAGGAAAGTTGCCGCGCTCCAACAGCACAACATCAAGCCCGACCCTGGCCATGGTTAATGCAGCCGAGGAACCGGCCGGACCGGCACCGACAACTATGGCATCAAATGTGCGTTTCATGCGGCACCTCCGGTCGCCAACTTGAGGCGCTCGATCAGCAGCGGCAGAACCTCGCGCAGATCAGCGACGAAACCTTCATCGGCATTGGGAAAAATCGCGGCCTTGGGATCGATATTGACCGCCACGACCGTTTTGGAATCCTTGATGCCGCCGAGATGATGCATCGACCCGGAAATCCCCAGTGCCAGGTAGAAGCGTGGTGTCACGGTTTTGCCGGTCTGGCCGACCATCCGCTCGAAACCGCTGTAGCCGAGATCATAGGCCGGGCGGGTCACACCGAGCGAGGCATTCAGCAGCCGGGTCAATTCCTCGACCCGGGCAAAACTCTGCGCGTTGCAACCGAGTCCGGCACTGACGATCACTTCGGCCTCGCAGACATCGACGGTCTGCGGATCAGCGGGAATCCGTTCAATAATCCGGGTTGCTCCCGCAGCCGGCGGTTTAAACGACCGCCAGTACTCCACCTGCACCTTGCCCGGCTGTTGACCCGGCAGCACCACACTGCTCAGGATCCGCGGATTGATCGTCAGGACCAGTGCCCGGCTGCCGTCCCAGCTTTGCGACGCGGCGACCTGCTGCCCCAGAACCTGCCGGGTCAGCTGCAGACGCAAATCCTCAACACGGTAGGCGATCGCCTCGGTAAACAGGGCGGAGTCCAGATCGGCCGCCAGCAGCGGCGCCAGCGCTTCACCACGATCGTTGTGCGGCAACAACACCAGTGCGGCTCCCTTTTCCCGTGCCAAGGCAGCGATCAGTTCGCCCTGGACTTCAAGGGAATCGCTGAAGTCTTCAGCCCCCTCGATCAGGGTGAGCTTCTCGACCCCGTAGGGTGCCAGCGCCGCGATAGCTTCATCCGAGGCCCCGGCAAAGCTGAGCACTGACCATTCGGCGGCAACCGTCTTTGCCAGCCGTGAGGCTTCCACCAGAATGCCCTTGTCGTAATCATCCAGTTCACCGGCGGACAGCGCGACAACCACCTGGATGTTGAGCGGCTTGCCGGCAGGTTGAAAATGACCGACGGCCATCAGAGGCTCCTCCCCACTTCGTGTCCTTCCCAGATCGCCATATCGACTTTACGCGGCGCCACGCAATCACCGATCCGGTGGAGCTCTTTGACCTTCCCTTTGAGGGCAAAATAGAGGTCGTCGTCAACCGCCTGCCCCATCGCCAGCACCACCGAATCGTAGCCGCTCCACTGGTCCCAGAGGTTATTGTAGACGTTGAACCCTTTGATGGTTTTCTCACCAACTTCACCGGAAATTTCCATCACTGCGATGTCCGGGGTAAAGGTCACACCCTTGGTCAGCAGCCGCTGGCGGGTCAGGTAGAGATCCTGGGTCGGACCGAGTTCGGCACCGATAAACAGGCTGGAGCAGATGATGTGGACGCTTTTGCCCTGATCGGCGAGATATTCGGCGGTCGCGGTGGCGCGGTGATGACCGTCGTAGTCGATCAGACAGACCTTTTCGCCGACTTCGACCTGCTGATCGAGAACCTGCCAGACGTTACAGACCCCGGGACCGTCGGCGCCGCCGACCGGGTGCGCCTTCGGCTTGCTGCCGGTCGCGACGATGACCGCATCGGCACCGGAGTTCAGCACCGCCTCGGCGGTGACCTCAACCTCCAGTTCAACCTTGACTCCAGCCTTGTCGACCTGTTCTTTTTCGTTGCGGACAATGACCCCGAACTCGTCGCGCCCGGCCCCTTTCATGGCGGTTAACACCTGACCACCAAGGGTTGCATTACGCTCAAGCAGGGTGACATCGTGGCCGCGTCGACCGGCCATCTTGGCCGCCCACATGCCGCCGGGACCACCACCGACAACCAGCACTTTTTTCTTCACCGGGGCCGGTTTCAACGTCCCTTCGCCCCACTTCTTTTCCAGGCCGACGGCCGGATTCTGCACACAACCGAGTGAGCGGTTGATGCCCATGCGACCGATACAACCCTGGTTACAGGCAATACAGTAACGGATATCTTCCAGGCGGCCCTCTTCGGCCTTTTTCGGCAGAAAGGGGTCGCAGATCAGCGCCCGGCACATGCCGATCATGTCGGCCTGACCGGCGGCCAGCACCTTCTCGGCCATCACCGGATCGTTGATCCGCCCGGTGCAGAAAACCGGCAGGTTAATCGCCTCGCGCATTCCGGCGGCCAGTGGAATAGTGTAGCCGAGCGGGGTATGCATCGAGCCTTCGACCAGATAAAGATTGTAGAAGGTGGCGATCGACAGATCCATAAAATCGATCAGACCGCTCGCCTCGAAGAGTGCGCCGATCTCCTGCACCTGGGCCAGATCGAGGCCGCCGGGAATCATCTCATCGGCGCACATGCGGATGCCGAGGGTAAAATCGTTGCCGACCGCTTTACGCACCGCGGCGATAAACATCAGCGGCGCGCGCATGCGATTTTCCAGATTACCGCCGAATTCGTCCGGCCGTTGATTGGTCAACGGCGAAAGGAACTGGCGCGCCAGGCTGGAATGGCCGAACTGCAGCTCAACGCCGTCAAAACCGCCCTGCCGGACATGTTCGGCGCTGATCGCGAAGTAACGGCAGACCTCCTCGATATCCTCAATCTCCATCGCCTTGGGGGTCTCACGAAAGAGGATATCCGGTACCGGCGAAGGCGCCCAGACCGGCAGCCGCGAAATGCTGCCGTCGCACTGCTGACCATTGTGATTGAGTTGACAGAACATCTTGGTGTCGTATTGATGAACGTAATCGGTAATCTTGCGGAAACCGGGAATCACTTCGGGATGGAACGCCTCAACCAGCTTCTCGTAAGCGGTATCGGTCGGATGGACACTCATCTCCTCGGTGGTGATCAGTCCCGCCCCGCCCTTGGCCCGCTCGCCCCAATAGTACATATGTCGCTCACTCGGCAGGCCATTCTCGGCAAAATTGGTCAGATGCGGCTGGAAGGAGATACGGTTCTTCACTTCCACCTTACCGAGCCGCTGCGGCGAGAAAAGGTTTTCGAACATCATGATTCAGGTCTCCTGTTGATTGTTCATTTCAATCGCAATATCAGGCTGCGGATTCCTTTGCGTTTGCAGCGGCGATCGAGGTCACGCAACGCTCGAGACACTCCGGGTCGCCCCCCTCGATATCATCTTTCAGATGATAGGCCACCGCCGGACAGCCACCGTGGCACTGATCGAAGCGCTGGCAATCCTCGCAGGAATGAATCCGCAGCCCCCGGAAAGACGTGAATATCTCCGAGTTATCCCAGATCTCCTTAAAGCTGTTCTGGCGCAGATTTCCCGCGGTAAAGCGATCACTCTGCAAAAAAGCACAGGGGTAAACCTTGCCGGTCGGCCCGACGCAACAGGTCAGCTTGGCGGCACCACACAGGTTCAACCCCAAGCCCTGCCGCTCCCGGCTGGTCAGCGAGAAAAAACTGTCGCCGGTACGGATATTCTGGTTGTCAGCCAACCAGGCGGAGAAGGCCACTAACTGTGCCGGGCTCGGCCGCAACTCTTCCCAATTGTCCGCACCCCGCCCGGACGGCCGGAAGCGGCTGATCCGCAAGGTGACACCGAGCTGCCCGGCCAGCTGCTGCAGAGCATGAATTTCGTCGGCGTTATCGGCGGTCAGAACCGTATTGATACTGGTCGGGATCGGCGAGCGGGCCAGCAACTCGAGTGCGTTAATTGCCGCGTCATAGGTCCCCTGGCCACGAATCGCCTCGCAGGTCGATTTTTGTGCGCCGTCAAGACTCACCTGAATCGCCACCAGGCGCGTGCGGGACAGCTGCTCGACCCGTTCCGGGGTCAACAACGTGCCGTTGGTCGAGATGCAGGTCATCATCCCCCGGGCGTGACAGGCGGCGAGAATCTGCATAAAATCAGGCCGCATGAACGGCTCACCGCCACCGAAGTTAATCTGAAAAACACCGTCCTGATGGAGCTGCGCGACCAGTTCAAGCGCCTCAGCAGTGGAAAGCTCATCGACTGCCGGTTCGGCAGAGGAGGAGAGGCAGTGACGGCAGCGCAGGTTACAGGCCAGCGTCACTTCCCAGGTCAGGTTGACTGGTGAGCTTAAACCGGCCTCGACAAATCTATTGCTCACGGAGAAATCCCCTTTCCAGCAACGTGCTGATAAAATTCTGCAACGCCTGTTTTTGCTGTGCGGATAGCCCCGCCGGAAACTCACCCCGGCCGCGCACCCGGTCAAAATAGTCCGGATCGAGCAGCCTGCCGGTTTCCGCGAAAAGAAGGCTCGGCCCCCGTGAATCGTAAAACAGGAGGCCGAACTCTTCCTGCCGCACGCGACAGGCGGGATGCAGCTTGATGCCTGCCGCCGTCATCTCAGTACACCCCGCAGATGCCGTCGATGGCGAGCTCTTCAATCTGAATCTCTTCCAGAATCTGCGGCTCCTCATTGCTGGTTTCGTTCTCTTCCGGCTCTGCTTCGAATTTCTTTTCCATGGGTAGCTCCTTTTTGAGTGATCAGGTTCATTCACCAGTTTCGATGACAACGCACATTGCAACGCTAGTGCCAGAACATAATTCCGGTTTATCACAGAATATTCGCTAGTTAGCAGTACAGAAAGAAACTTTACGGGGAGGCAGTGGGGAATTTCTGGACAACCGATGCAGGAATCAGCGCGGGAAAGGCATCCCCTGCTGTAGAGAATATCCACACTGACCGGATAATCCCCAAGCCTGGATGGAATGGATTGGAGAGATTTTTTAAAAGTAATTCAGGAAAATTCGGCGGCTTTGTGTTACGGAAGAGAGTGCCGGATGAGAATCCCCCCTCGCGCCCCCTTTATTACAAGGGGGACGAGGGGGGATTCAGTGTCAGAGACCCAACTGCTTCTTCACCCGACCGAAAGCTTCGATCGCAAATTGCAGATCATCCGCAGTCAGGGCGGCCGACATCTGGGTGCGAATCCGCGCCTTGCCTTTCGGCACCACCGGGTAGGAAAAAGCCACCACGTAGACCCCCTGTGCCAGCATGGCTTCGGCAAACCGCCCGGCGATCACGGCGTCGTGCAGCATCACCGGCACGATGGGATGTTCACCCGGCAAAAGTTCAAAGCCGTGCCGCTCCAGTCCCTCTCGAAAGATCGCCGTGTTTTCTCGCAGCCGATCCCGCAGGGTACTCGATTCACTCACCAGATCAAGAGCTTTCAAGGCTCCGGCCACGGCCGGCGGGGCCACCGTGTTGGAGAAGAGATACGGCCGCGAGCGCTGCCGCAGCAGAGCGACAATCTCCCGGCG
Organism: Deltaproteobacteria bacterium; assembly: GCA_013152145.1. Lineage (GTDB taxonomy): Bacteria > Desulfobacterota > Desulfuromonadia > Desulfuromonadales > Geopsychrobacteraceae > Malonomonas. The sequence continues at coordinate 3,935 of JAADGW010000074.1, read as the reverse complement.
CGCACTGGTGAAACCGCCGCCGGCACCACCCAGCGCTTTGCCCAGGGTGCCGGTGATGATATCCACCCGCTCCATGCAGCCCCGGTACTCAGGGGTACCGCGACCGCCGGCACCGATAAAACCGGTGGCATGGGAATCGTCCACATGCACCAGAGCATGGTATTTTTCCGCCAGCGCACAGATTTCATCAATCCGGGCAATATAACCATCCATGGAGAAAACCCCGTCGGTGGTGATCAGCTTAAAGCGCACACCGTTTTTATCAGCGGCCTGTAACTGCGCTTCCAGATCGAGCATATCGCTGTTGCGGTAGCGATAACGGCGGGCCTTGCACAAACGTACCCCGTCGATAATGCTGGCATGGTTGAGCTCATCGGAAATGACCGCATCTTTTTCATTCAGCAGGGTTTCGAACAGACCACCGTTAGCATCAAAACAGGAGGGATAGAGGATGGTGTCCTCGGTGCCCAAAAACGCGCTGAGTTTTTCTTCGAGCTTTTTATGCAGGGTCTGGGTACCGCAGATAAAGCGGACCGACGCCATACCGAATCCCCACTCCTGCAGGCCGGCCCTGGCGGCGGCGTTGACGTCCGGATGCTGGGCCAGGCCGAGGTAGTTATTGGCGCAGAGATTCAACACCTGACCACCGCTGCTGACCGCCACATGGGCACTCTGCGGGGTCGTGATCAAACGTTCCCGTTTGTACAGTCCGGCCGACTCAATCGCTTTCAGTTCGGCACTGACATAGTCTTGAAATTTACCGTACACAATCCTTCTCCTTACCTGATCAGCTGCAAACTCAAGAGTCCCAGTCCAGAATCACTTTACTGGCTTCACCGGTATTCATGGCCTCAAAGCCCTGTTCGAAATCACGATAATCCAGACGGTGGGTGATCACCGGCGAAATATCCAGCCCCGACTCGATCAGTACCGACATCTTGTACCAGGTTTCATACATTTCCCGACCGTAAATCCCTTTGAGGGTGAGCATATTGAAGACCACCGTGTTCCAGTCGATGGCGACATCATTGCCCGGAATCCCCAGAATTGCAATCTTGCCGCCGTGACACATATTGGCCAGCAGGTCTTTAAACGCTGAGGGATTGCCAGACATTTCCAGGCCCACATCAAAGCCTTCCGACATGCCCAGTTTGTTTTGCACAGCAGCGATACTTTCCCGGCTGACATCCACAGTATAAGTCGCCCCCAAAGTCCTGGCCAACGCCAGACGTTGCGGATTGATATCGGTGATCACCACATGCCGGGCCCCGGCGTGACGACAGACGGCAGCAGCCATGACCCCGATCGGACCGGCACCGGTAATCAGGACATCTTCCCCCAGAAGGTCATATTGCAGGGCGGTATGCACCGCGTTGCCCAAAGGGTCGAACAACGCAGCCACATCCAGATCGATCCCCGGGCGATGCTCCCAGACGTTGGACATGGGCAGCGCCAGATATTCGCCCCGGGTCGGTCCACCCCGACCCCGCTGGTATGGGCACAGAGATGGCGCCGCCCGGCCATGCAGTTACGGCAGCGGCCGCAGACCACATGCCCTTCGCCGGAGACGAGCTGGCCCGCCTGAAAATCGATCACGTTGGAGCCGACCGCCACAATCTCCCCGACAAACTCGTGGCCGACGACCATCGGTACAGGAATGGTTTTTTGCGCCCACGCATCCCAATTATAAATATGCAGATCCGTTCCGCAGATAGCGGCACGCTTGACTTTTATCAGCACATCGTTGATGCCGATCTCAGGTTCAGGCAGCTGTTCCAGCCAAAGACCGGGGGCCGACGCTTTTTTAACCAGTGCTTGCATAGAAGGCTCCTCTGCCGGAAAGCTTACTACGAGAGAAAGTTTTCACCATCATGAAATAGAAGTTTTCTATTACGCCAGTATTAATTTCCACTGTCGACTAATTCATCAGGATGGAATTTTCGCTTTACGCTTGAGAAGTGGTAACCCTTCAGCAGGATGGCCTCGGGGATGGGTTCATGCGGCCCTTGGAGTGGACAGCGCGAGGCCAGCCATCACGCCGCTGAATAGTCACGAGAAGTGCTGTCAGTTCATCGGCCGGAGACAACTCTGCCGCACTGACTCTACCCCCGCCAGACCGGTAATAACAAGGTAAACTGCGACCCTTCACCAACCCGACTTTCCAGCCGGATTTCGCCCCCCTGCCGCTTGACAATATCGTAGCTCAGGGCCAGACCGAGACCGACCCCCCTGCCAACCTCTTTGGTGGTAAAAAACGGCTCCCAGATCCGCTCGAGGAGATTCGGCGCCATGCCGCAGCCGGTATCTCGGATCATTACCGCAACCATGTCGTTGTCGACCGTATCCGTGGTGACCTCCACCAGACCCGGTCCGGCAAAGGCCTGATAGGCGTTGACCAGCAGATTCATGAAAACCTGGCGCAGCCCGGAAGAATCTCCGCGGACCCGGGGAAGACCCGCTTTCAGGTTGCGGACAACCCGGACCTGCTGGTCAACCGGTTGGTACTTGAGCAGTTCGAGAATTTCCTCGAGGGCCATATTAATATCGACCTTACCACTGACCCCGTCCGATTTACGGCCGAAGCTGAGTAGATGATCGATGATCCCCTTGCAGCGGTAAGACTCGCGAACGATCACGTCCAGGTAGTGCGGAAAATCAGCCAGCAGGGCATTCTCCCGCAATGTCGGCTCATCACGGAAGCGGCGCTGCAACGCTTCGGCGAAGCCGGCCACCGAGGTGAGCGGGTTGTTGATTTCATGGGCGATCCCGGTGGCCAGCACGCCGATGCTCGACATCTTTTCGGTCTGGATCAGGTGCAGCTCCTGCAGCCGCTTTTCTGTGACATCGCGGGCAAAAACCAGGGCGCGGTTTTTTTCCCCCAGTGCATCTTTGATCGGCGTGGCGGTAATATCCAGGTAGCGGGGTTTCTGTCCCTCCCGATCAAACAGCAGGGAGGTATCGACCCGTTCTCCCTGCAGTGCCTTTTCCACCGGGCAGTCCTGCGACCGCCCGGTGGTTTCAGGATGAAAAATATCTCGGCATGAGGACCCTGACAAGCTTTCTGAGGGAAACAGTTGCGGACTGATGAGGTTATGGTGCTGAATCGAGCCGGTATGATCATAAACCACGATGCCGTCGCCGATCGAATCGAAAATGGCTTGCAGCTCGTTGGTCTTGTTGCGCAATTCGACCTCGGCCTGTTTGCGCGGCGTAATATCCTGGGTTGTGCCGTAGAGCTTGACAACCTTGCCGGCACTGTTGACCGCGGGCTCGACGATTGAATAAACCCAACGTAACGTGCCGTCATCAAACAACAGGCGGTGTTCGATCTCATAGCTCCGGCCATGGTCAATACCCTGGCGCAGGTGTTCCATAACGGTCTCATGGTCCTCTGGATGGACCACCCCGGCGAACGCCTCGTGGGTGGTCTCTTCGGGACGCAGCCGCATGATGCGCAGCAGTTCAGCCGAGGCCCGCACCTCCCCGCTGACGGGGTCGAAACTCCACGAACCGACATGGGTCATCGCCTGAGCCTTGGCCAGATTGTATTCACTCTCGGCCAGCGCCTGTTCCGCCCGTTTCTTTTCGGTAATATCGACCAGCACGGCGAGACACTCTTCGCCGGGTTCGGTCACCAGCGCCTCGATCCGTACGGACAACGGCTGGGGATCATCCTTCTCCAGCAGCAGTCGACAGGTCTGCTGCTCCTGACGGGCAAACACTGTGCGGATGAAAGTGGTGAAGATGGAGCAATCTTCGGCAGCGACAAAGTCCTCGAAGTTCCGGCCGATCAGGCGACACTGCTCAACCCCCAACAGCCGTTCACCGGTCCGGTTGACCGAGCGGATAATCCCCTCCCGGTTGAACGTAAAATATCCGACCGGGGCAGAATCGTAGAGAAACGCGTACTTGTTTCTCGACGTCTCGAGTTCCTC
>JAADGW010000098.1 GCA_013152145.1 Deltaproteobacteria bacterium | reverse complement strand
AGCAGCACCGCCGGCAGGAAAAAAATCGCCCCGGAAGCAAAGGCATGATAACCGACCGTGCCGATGACCCTGCTGCCGTCAATTTCCAGCAGCAGGGTGACGCCGGCAAAGACCAACGCACCGGCACTGCCGATCCAGAAGCTCGGCCGATTCCAGCGATAAGTTCTTCTGGCTGCTGGTGGCGCAGGCAAGCCATCTTCGATGGTATCGGATTCCGGGTTTTGTACTTTATTGTTGCTTGGCGCGGCTTTATTCAGTTCTGCGCCGAGTTTTTCTGTCAGCGGCAGAATATCATTCGACCGGCCGGTTGCCGTCAGCGGAGTTTGCAATAATGCGGCGGTCGTCACCGCGGTCAGTTCGGCGGTGTTTTCCGTGACCGACGGCCTGATCGATCCGACTCGTTCCAGGTCGGCGAGCAACCAGCCGTAACGGGCCAGGCTGAGCTGATTGTGTCGCTGGATCTCCAGATCATCCGGGTTGCCCCGACGCAGGGCGCAGCCGGGCAGGTTGACCAGACCGAAGTCGGTGACCAGGGTGCAGTGGCCCGCGTACTCCTGCACCAGGTTCAACACCCGGTCGAGGTTCTGCCGGCTGCTGAGTGTGGCCCGTTCGCCCAATCCTTCGGGGTTGAATTTTCCCGGGAAAACCCGCACCGCAGCGACAATCCGCTTCTGTTCATCGAGCCGGTAAAGATCGAGAATCGGTTGCCCTTGCAGGATGATGCGCTGAATTTTCTGTTGTTCCAGCGGGCGGATATGATCCCGACCACGATATGCGTTGCTGGAGAGCAGTTGCTTGATGTTTTTTTCCACCAGTTCCCCCGACATCTCCGCCAATACCGCGAGAATATTTGCCCCCCTGGGGAAGACCACAGGATTTTTCTGGCAGGTAAAAACAATTTCGTCCCGGCTCAGCTGCAAAGCGCGGAGCCGGGGCGGGAAAAATTCCGGTTTGCTCGGTTCGACCAGCCAGTGAGTAAAACCGGCCTGTTTCAGGCTGGTCGAAATCTCCCGTAACTTTTCCGCAGACCCTTTGGTCAGCAGTGAAAGGCCGCGGCCGATCAGGCGTTGTCGGCACTGGTAGCTGTCGAGCTGATGGTTTTGCGCCAATTCTTTCAGCAACCCGGTCAGCTTCTCAGGCGGTGGTTGCTGCTGATCGACGATCAGGTACGTTGCTCGGTTCATCTTCCCCTGTAAGCTTGATTTATAGATTTTATTAATCTACCTGTATTAAGGTCGTACCGCAAGCTTCAAGCAGATATTTTAATTGAGAGTAAACTATTCAGCGGCGCGAGGCCATCCTGCTGAATATTTACGAGATTGCGAGGGGGAGAGGGTCAGTCGAGGACTTTTCTGCGCTGTGACTTGAGCTGGCTGCGCTGGTTTTTCAGTTGCAGGCGTTTCTCTTTTGTGGCCCGGCCCGGTCTGGTTGCCCGGCGCGATTTAGGGATGGTCAGCACAGACTTGATCAGTTGCTGTAGCGCCAGCAGCGCGTTCTGCCGGTTCTGTCCCTGGCTGCGGGTCTGCTGGGACTTGATGATGATGACACCATCTTTGCTGATCCGCCGGTCGTGCAGTCTCAACAGGCGTTGTTGAATTTCGGTCGGCAGCGACGAACTCCGCAGGTCGAAACGCAGGTGGATTCCGCTGGCGACCTTGTTCACGTTCTGCCCGCCGGCACCCTGGGAACGAATTGCTGTCAGTTCAATTTCATGTCGCGGAATCCAGATCCGATTGGAAATCTGCAGGTCATGCATCAGGATTAAATCCCCAGTCGAAAAGCTGATGAAAATTGCGGGATGTGACGTTTTTCCCGCCGCCGGGTCAGGCCGAAGGGCGGTTATTCCTCGAAGTCACGGTTGACGGTTTGCGGTAAAAATGCCGGCAGGCAGATCGTAAGACACTCAACGCCGTCAGCTGTGGGGCTGCTGTAGCGAACCCATTCGCCGCGCGGACAGATTATCGCCTGACCGGCCGTGACATCGATTTCTTCACTGGGGGTGATGACCCGCAGGGTCCCTTTGAGAACCAGCCGATACTCATCAAACTCCGGTCGTTGTCCCGGTTCTTCCCAGCCGGGAGGACTGACGATTCGTGCGATGCTCAGTTCCTCTGTACCGGTGTTGACCGGGCCGACAAATTCCTCGATCCGTTTCGGCCGTTGACCGGCAGCTTGAACCACCGTCGGTTGCGTGATCAATGTTGGCATGGCAAACTCCCGAGTTGGCGCCCCGCCTTCCCCGCAAGCCGTGGCACGTTGATCTGTCCGACAGGTCACAGATCAATCCGTCCGGCAAAAGAAAGCGGCGAAGCATAAAACTTTTGCGCATCAGACAATGCTTTGCAGTAACGGGCTGAAAACCCATAGTGCCGTATTTTCCAGTGTCGACCGGTTGTTCGTCAAGCAGAAAGAGATTTCAGGAAGAAACTTCTGAGGAAACGGCACTGTGCGGGTTGGGGAGCCGACCGCATCCGGGCTCGAGCCCGGCCGCCCTTCGCCGGAAAACTGCGGGGACCGGCTTCGCCGGCGCCGGTCCCCGTTTTCTCTTCAGCGGAATTCATATCTGGTGTAAATCCAAGTCGTGTCCACCCGGAAACTCCGGACGGAAGCTAAGTACAGAGCCCGACTTACTTCGTTGTGTGCCGGTTTAACAGCTCCACGATTTCCGGCTTGCTGTCCGTTGGGGTAATGACCTTAATCTGAAGCTTCCCATCATCAACAAAGAACTTATCTTGAGGAATCCCGGCTCCCAAAAGGTCAGCCACCGCATTTTTCATAGCAGCTTCAGAGGCATAGTTAACAGTTACTGTTTCGTTCATGATACTGTTCTCCTTTCATCGGGTTGCAGAAATCGCCAGGAAAGCAAATTGTAAACTCCCGCCGGCACTGAAAATTTACTCTTGGCGACATGTCTTCTGCGGAGGTTGTTCTTTTTTCCGCTGTTAATCAACATCCGACCAACCATCTGATTCCATTATAGCAGGCCTTCAAATATGTCAAGCCGACAGCCGGTAAGTTGCCCTGTTTCAGAAATTCGACAACGGTGGAGACTGATCGAACAGTGTTGCTGAATAGTCACCTTTTTTCTTGACAGGGTTTGTTCTCCCGCTGTATTGATGCGGAAGAAATCGAATAACTGTCCGCCGGTGCCCGCAAGGGCTTGATAGGGAAGAGGGGTGTAAATCCCCCGTGGACCCGCCGCTGTAAGCGAGGACGAAGGGCCATCAGCCACTGAGACATGATCGGGAAGGCGGCCTGGAGAATGATTCGCGAGCCAGAAGACCTGCCGGGATGGACCCCCCCACGATAACCTCCCCGGGATGGGAGGGTGGATAAAGCGGTGTTTCAAATACGAGAAGCCCGTACACTTTTCAGAAGTGTACGGGCTTCTTCGTGTTTCGCCTTCTTTTTGCACCCGCCTGCGATCGGGGAACGACAGAGAAGGAGATGATGAAATGAAGCGGTTACTGTGTCTGTTTGTGACCTGTCTCGCAGTTCTGACCGCGGAGCCGGGATATACCCTGACCACGACCCTGGAGCCGGTCGTGGTCACTGCCACGCGAACTCCCCGGGCGATCTCTCAGCTTGCATCTTCTGTTACCGTGATCACCGCTGATCAGATCCAGGCTACCGGTGCCACCCGGCTCGGTGAGGTGTTGCGCGATACGGTCGGATTGCAGATCATCAGCAATGGACCGGACGGTGCGCTCACCACATCCGGTATCCGCGGTTCTGAAGCGGCGCAGGTGCTGGTACTGCTCGACGGCGTCCGGCTCAATTCAGCGCAGAACGGGCAGTTCAATCTGAGTAATCTGCCGGTGGCGCTTGATGAGATTGAGCGGATCGAGGTGTTGCGTGGCCCTTCGGCAGCGCTGTATGGTTCAAATGCTCTCGGTGGAGTCATTCAGATTTTTACCCATACCCCCGAAACTGAACCTTTGACCCGTCTCAGTTGGAGAGAGGGCCGTTTCGGATCCCGCAACCTGAGCCTGTCAACCGCGCAAAAACTGGATCGGTTTCGCTATCGTCTCGGTGCCGGGCTGGATCGCTCTGCCGGATTTCGAGAGAATTCGGATTTGCAGCAGCACAGTTTCGACGGTCTGGTCGGTTATGATCTGGGGGGCGGTTATGATCTGGAAGTTCTGGCCAGCTACCTGGACAAGGAAATCGGTGTGCCGGGTTCGACCACTTTTCCGAGTCCTCAAGCCCGTCAGTGGGATAGAAACAGCCAGGCCTCTTTGACTCTGACCGGCCCGGTTGGTTCGTTCGACATAACTGCCCGCGGGATTTATGGACGGCAGCGTAGCGAGTACAAGAATCCGGCCGGCTGGTTTCCGACGCACGACATCCATATCCTGAAAACTCTGGGGATGGAATTTCAGGCGGCAGCTCAAAACGGTCCCCACCGTCTGCTCTTCGGTGGGGATATTTATCAGGATAAAATCGACTCCACGACCAACGGCAACAAAGATCAGGAGCGCTGGTCAACATTCGGTCAGTATGAAATTAAAGCGGCTCCTCGGGTCTCCCTGCTGTTGGGCTTACGTTATGATGCCTATGCCGATTTCGATAATGAGGCCAGTCCGCGAGCTGCGGCACTGTTTTCCCTGAGCGATTCGACCCGTCTGCGGGTGTCCGTCGCGAAGGCCTTTCGGGCCCCGACCCTGAATGATCGCTTCTGGCCTGATGTCGGTTATGCCGTCGGCAATCCCAACCTGGTTCCGGAAACCGCCTGGGAATATGAACTGGCCCTCGATCAGCAGCTGAAGGAAATGGGGACTCTTTCTCTGGCTCTGTTCCGGCGGGATGCCGCGGATCTGATTGAATGGGCCCAGAATGGGAGTGGTGTCTGGACCCCGTCCAACATCAGTGACGCCCGCATCTGGGGTTTTGAAGCGAATGCCGATCTGCGTCTGAACCCGTTGTTCAACGTCGGAGCGAACTACACTTATCTGCATCCGAAGAACCGGACAAGCGGCAAGTTTCTGACCGGCAAGGCGCGCCATCAGGCCCATCTCTATCTGGATGTCGGACCGGTCAAAGATGCCCGCCTCCGGCTGGATGGGCGTTACATGTATTATTATCCCGAGACTTCGCGTAAAGATAAGAGTTACTTTGTGCTGGATGCCGCGCTGAGCCGACCCTTTGGGTTCGCAAACGGTCTGGAACTTGAGGCCGAAGTGTCGGTGAAGAACTTGTTTGACAAGAAATATGAGGAAAATCCCGGTTATCCGATGCCGCCGCGGCAGTTTTTTGTCGGTATTACAACCTACTTTTAACCACGAAAAGAACCGTAAACTGGCCGGCAAAGCTGCCGGGCAGTTGCGGTTCCTGAGGGAGGCAATGTGCCGATCGACAGCATCTGGAAACAGGCCGAACCGGTTGGTCGGGGGGCATCATGACGCGATTCGGGGTGCTTGGTCTGTTGTTCTGCCTGCTGTTACCGTTACCGCTTTCGGCGGCTCCCCGGGTCGATGCCCTGGGCCGTCGTGTCGAGCTGCCTGAAGAGCCGCAGCGGATCGTCTCGCTGGTCCCCAGCGTGACTGAAATCCTCTTCGCCCTGGGGCTCGAAGAACGTATTGTCGGGGTCACCAGCTTCTGTACTTATCCAGAGCGAGCCCGCAGCAAACCACAGGTCGGTGGTTACGCCAACCCCAACCTTGAGGCGGTGACCCTGCAACGGCCGGACCTGGTCTTCATTTCCGCTGACTCTGCCAGCCCGGCGCTGTTGAGCCGAATGGAGCGTCTGGGGCTGCCGGTTTATGTCGTCTATCCGCGGGGTATCGAAGCGACCGTCGCGATGATTCGTGCCGTGGGGCGCGTGACCGGTGCGACGCAGGGCGGTGAACGGCTGGCCCGACAACTGACCGCTGCGGTGGCACGGGTGCGGGTGGCGGTTGCCGGTCGAAAGCGTCCCCGGGTGCTGTTCTGTGTCATGGTCCGTCCCCTGATCGTGGCCGGTCCCGAAACCCTGGTCGGTGATCTCATCGAGGTGGCGGGCGGGGTAAACGTCGTCCCCACCGGTGTCAGCCGCTACCCGACCTGGGGGAACGAGGCGCTGCTGCTGGCCGATCCGGACCTGATCGTGGTTTCTCCCCATCCCGGGACCCCGAATCCGGCCAATCTGTTCACCGCCTGGCCGGAGCTGAAGGCGGTGAAAACCGGCCGTATCGTCAGCATTCCCCCGGACTGGGTTCACCGCCCCGGACCACGCCTGGCTCTCGGCCTGACGGCCCTGGCTGAAGCCATGCACGGCATCGATCTCAGTGTCGTCAGTGCGCCGGAGCGGCCATGAATTTCCGGCAATCCCTGAGCTGGCTGCCGATTCTCGGCACGGCCCTGATGGTTACGCTGCTGTTGTCGCTCTGGGCCGGTTCGCTTGCTCTTTCTCCGACGGAACTGTTCAACGTTCTCCGTGGTCATCCCGACTTACCCGCCTACTCCACCATCGTGCTGAAAATCCGTCTACCGCGGGCGTTGTTGGCGGCCCTGGTCGGCGCAGCGCTGGGAGCGTCGGGTGGCGCTTTTCAGGCCGTATTACGCAACCCCCTGGCCGATCCCTATATCCTCGGGGTCTCCGGCGGTGCCGCCCTGGGCGCGGTGGCGGCTCTGACCTTCGGTTACAGTTCGCCGCTGGTTCTGCCGAGTGCGGCGTTTTTCGGTGCTTGCGGCGCGCTGTTTCTGGTGTACTGGGTTGCCCAGGCCCACCGGAGCTCTTCCCACACCCTGATTCTCTCCGGTGTCATGGTCGGCAGCCTTGCATCGGCCCTGTTGCTGTTTCTGCTCTGGATGGCCCCCGCCGACCCGGTCAGAACCGCCGTTTTCTGGCTGGCGGGAAATCTCGATCTGGTTGATCCCGGTTGGCTTCCCTGGGCGGCTCTCTGGATCGGTTGTGCCTTCGCTGGACTCTGGTGTCAATCTCGCGCCCTCGACCTGTTTACTCAAGGTGAGGACGTTGCCGCCGACCTCGGACTCAACGTCGGTTTTTCCCGGATGCTGCTGTTTGCTACCGCCGGTGCACTGACCGCCGCCGCCGTAGCCATGGCCGGGCTGGTCGGTTTTGTCGGCCTGACCGTCCCCCACGTGGCGCGGTTGTTCTGGGGCGGCAGTCACCGTCATCTGCTGCCGGCTTCGGCCCTGCTCGGGGCAACCTTTCTGGTCGCGGCGGACGCTCTTTCCCGGACTCTGCTGGCTCCGGCGGAGATCCCCGTCGGTGTGGTCACCGCCCTGCTCGGGGCTCCCTTCTTTCTTTATCTGCTGCGCAAGCGGGAGGGCGGTCCATGATCAGGGTGGAACAGCTCCACTTTTCTTACGGCAAGCAGCCGGTACTGTGCGGGATCGACCTGGAAGTGAAACGGGGAGAAATCATTTCCATTCTCGGTCCCAACGGTTGCGGCAAGTCAACCCTGTTGCGGCTGTTGCGCGGAATTTTGACGCCGGATCAGGGGCGCGTGCTCTGGCAGGGGCAGGATGCTTCCCGGCTGGGCAGAAGGACGATGGCGCAGCAGGTTGCCGTGGTTCCCCAGTCGACGCAGACCCCCTTTTCCTATCCGGTCCGTGAGATAGTGGCTATGGGCCGGTTCGCGCGGCAGTCCGGATTTTTCGGCACAACCGCCGGCGACCGCCGGGCGGTGGATATGGCCCTGGAGGTCACCGATACGGTTCACCTGGCCCGACGACCGGTCACCGACCTGAGCGGCGGGGAGCTCCAGCGGGTGTTGCTGGCGCGGGCCTTGGCGCAGCAGACACCGGTCCTGCTCCTCGATGAGGTGACCAGTCATCTCGATATCGACCATCGGCTGGAAATTGCCGAGCTGCTGGTTCGCCTTAACCGGGAACAAGGGACCACGGTGGTTCAGGTTTCACATGATCTGGATCAGGCCGCTGAAATTTCCGAGCGCATACTTCTGCTTGGCAGAAACGGTACCCCCGAGGCGCTCGGTTCGCCGATGGAGGTTTATACCTCGGCCAATCTGCGCCGGGTCTTCCGGGTTGAGGTGAAGGTTGACTGCAATCCTTACACGGGGACTCCGCGAGTTTATCCGGTGGGACGTTAGTAACTCTTCAGCAGCGCGATGGGTGACCTCGTGCTGCCCACTCCAAGGGCCGCATGAACCCTCCATGGGGCTTAGAGAGATCAGATTTGCTGTCGATGTTACAACGGTTGAAAACCTGGCAGCCGCCGGTGAGCAGGAATGATGAAAGATAAAATCTTTGTCGGTTGTATCGCGCTGTCGCTGGCCGCTCATCTGACGGTCTCAGCGGTTTTTCTCTCTTTACAGGTGACACCCCGGAGTCAGGCCGCGGTCCTGAAGGTCCGTTTTGCCGACCTTGCTGCGCGGGCAGGTGGTGGGCGTCAGCCGGGAGCTGCTGCCGGTGTCAAGAGAGCCTTGCTCGGAATGCAAAAGAATATCCCACCGGTTAAACCTCCCCCGCCGAAAAACAGCGAAGCGGAGCGTTCCTTGAGCGCGGCAACGCGGCCATCTGCGGCACCGATCCGGGCCGAAACGAAACCGGCCGAGCCCCCTGAAAATCCCGGTAAAGAGCTTTCCCCCACGCCGATTGCGGCGAGATCGATACCGGCATTACAGCGATCTTCTGCAACCTCGAAAACTCCGGGCCGTAATCTCCGGAAGATCCCGGGAGCGGCAATCTCTTCCAACACAGAGGAGGAACTCTCTTCCCGAGTGTTTTTGGCCGCACAGAGTGCTACCAGGGGTGGTTTGTCGGTTTTGTCTGGAACGGATGCCGCCGCCAGTTCCCCTTTGGACGCTATGCTGATTGAGGCGACACCGATTTCCGGCGAAAACTCACCGCCGATCTATCCTCGCACCGCCCGGCGACGAGGCTGGGAGGGGGAGGTTCGGCTGCGGCTGCGGATTGCCGAAACGGGTCGGGTCCTGGCCGTGCGGGTTGATCGCTCCTCGGGACACGGTCTTCTCGATCACGCAGCCTTGGAAGCGGTTCGTAACTGGCGCTTTCAGGCGGCACATCTTGGCGACAGATCGGTAGAAACGGAAGTTATGGTGCCGATCCGTTTTGAACTCCGCTAATCCCGCAACGGTTGATCTGTCAAAAGAGCTCGTTACCGCTTCGCCAGCGCCTGCTGCACATCGGCTTTCAGGTCGGCCACGTCTTCAAGCCCGACATTCAGACGGATCATCCAGCGATCATGGTAGCGGGAGATGTCCGACTGAGCGAACTTTCCGGCGGTCACCAGACTCTTGAAACCACCCCAGCTGTAGCCGATGCCGAACAGCTCCAGACTGTCAACAACGCGGGCCACCGCCGCTTCATCATATTCCGGCCGTAAAACGAAGGAGAAAATCCCCGCCGAGCCGCTGAAATCGCGCTGCCAGATGGCATGTTCCGGATGGCCGGGCAGGGCGGGATGCAGAACCGTCTCGACGGCCGCTTCGTCTTGCAGCCAGGTGGCCAGTTCCAGCGCCGCCGCTTCATGCTGCTGCAGACGGACCTTCAGGGTTTTCAGACCGCGCAGCGCCAGGTAACAGGCATCCTGCGGGGCAAAGATTTCCAGTGCCCGGCAGAGTCGGTGGAAGCGCTCATAGCAGGCCTCGTTGACGGTGACGCTGCCGAGCAGCACATCCGAATGACCGGAGATATACTTGGTGACCGAGTGGATCGAAATATCGACGCCATGGGCAAACGGCTGAAAAAACAGCGGTGTCGCCCAGGTGTTGTCGATGGCGGTGAGAATCCCGTGCTGACGGGCCACCTTGACCACCGCCGGGACATCCTGCAGTTCAAAGGTGTTGGAGCCGGGGGACTCCAGCAGAATGAAACGGGTCTCCGGGGTGATATAATCCTCGATCCCGGCACCGATATCGGCAGGAAAGTAGGAGGTCTTCACGCCGAACCTGGCCAGCAGGTTCCTGGCAAACCGGCGCACCGGACCGTAGACGCTGTTACAGATCAGCAGGTGATCGCCGGCCTGTAGAAACGCCTGCAGGGTGCTGGTAATCGCCAGCAGCCCCGACGGAAAGGCGCGGGTGTAGTAGCCGCCTTCCAGTTCCGTCATCGCCCGTTCAAAGGCCGCCTGCGTGGGACTGCCGTCGGTCCCGTAGGTGAAACCCTCATACTGCCCCTGACCGGTAGCCCGGAGTTCGGCGTAGTTTTCAAACAGCACCGTCGAGGCGTGATAGATCGGTGGATTGATCGAGTGGTAACGCTCCAGCTTGCTGCTGTTGCCGCTATAGCCGCTGCCGATAATTTCAGTCGATTTACCCTTCATTCCCTGACCTTCCCAATTGTTGCGCGGAGCACAGAGCTCACGAAAAAGAAGCAGTATGGATTCAAGACTTTACTGAACAAGGTCAAATGGTACAAGCAGTTTGTTCAGGGACCCACTCGGATTTGGAAGGTTCCTCTGTGGAGGCGGTGTTTCACCAGCCCCAAAAGCCGGTTGAGCAATTTTCTCGCTGATTCTGTGATAACCTGATTACCGACTTGAAAGTCGGTCGAATCGAATGCTTGACGAAAAGATTTGGTGAGCTGAAATTTCTCTTGGGGGTTGATATGTCACGGTGTGCGTACAGTAAATTTGACCTCGGTTCCCGTATCACAGGCGCCGAGGTTTTTTTGTGGTGTGACTCATGACTGACTCTGTCATTGTTTTTGATACCGAAACCACCGGTCTTTCCCCCCGGTACGGGCACCGGATTATCGAAATCGGCGCCGTCAAACTATCCGGTGAAACCATAGTCGATGAGTTTCACAGTTTGATCGACGCCGGGGTCGTAATTTCGCCGCAGGCACAAGCAGTTCACGGGATCAGTCGGGCGATGCTGCGTGGACAGCCCCGACCGGAGGAGGTCTTTTTCGATTTTCACAACTTTATCGGCCAGTCTTTGCTGGTCGCCCACAATGCTCCTTTCGACCTCCGTTTTTTACGCGCGGAATTCGGGTTGCTGGGTTTCGGATTAGCAAATCAAGTCGAATGTACTTTGAAGCTCAGCAGAAAATATCTTTCTGATTTGTCGAATTACCGGCTGGAGACCGTCTATCGCCATCTCGGCGGCGTTGTTGATGATTCGGTGCAGCGGCACCGGGCACTGGATGATGCGCGAATGGCGGCATTTGTTTGGCTGGGGTTGCAGTAAACTGGGGGAGTGTGACTTATTTTGACACAGTGGGGTGAGTTCCCCGCACCCGCGGGGATGAACCGGGGACACTGGTGTTGCCGCCAAACGGTTCGAGCAATCGGGGCCACCTCTCTGACTTTTACGTAGAAGACAGCCGCACTTTTGCTTTGGCACTTAAGGTAGAATCGGGAAAACTATCGATACAGCGTTGATAATACTGTCTGGCCACATCACTCAGCCCCATGGTCTCAAAGGTTCGGCCGCACTGGAACAGGGCTTTTTCCAGCACTGGTGCCGGAGCATTCTTGTCGCCACAGATCATTTCCAGACAGCGTGATGACATTTCGTAGTCCTTCTGCTGGTGGAAAATATTGGCCAGACGGTACATGGTGTCTGCATCGAGCGGCTTCATATAGAGATTGTAGTATTCATGGAAAGTGATCATCGCTTCTTCCGGGTTACTGCGGGCGAGCATCGGGATGACTTTACGGTAGAGTTGGTCTCCCTCTTCCGTAGCTGCAAACTTGGTTCGCAGTCGGGCCAGCAGCAACAGGGCGTCGATGTTTTCCGGATCTTTCTTCAGCAGCAGATTCAATGATTCTTCTCCCCCGCCGATACCGGAGCCGATGTCGGCGTTCACCGCCTGTATGCCGAGTTCCATGTGGCGTTCCATGACTGCGTCCTCATTCAGTTTGAAGACGGTCGCCAGAACAATGCCGCAGAGCATTCCGCCGATATGCGCCAGGTGGTTTACATTTGAACTGGCAGCACCGGCCAGTTGCTGAATGCTGCCGCTCAGATTGGCAAGAAAGAACAGTCCGATAATGACCAGTGAGTTGAGGCGGACCTTAAGGCTGATCGGCAGAACCAGTGAAAAGATGCCGAGTATCGGTAGCGGAAAGACCATACTTTTGAAGTAGCAGCGGACGGCAAAAACTCCCATGATGCCGGCGATGGCCCCCGATGCACCAAGTGAGTGAGCCGGGCTGCCGATGATGATACTTGCGAGCAGATAGCTGAGGTGGGAAACGATGCCGGAGACCAGATAAAAAAGGCCGAAGCGCAGCGGCCCGATACGACGTTCAACTACGGTGCCGACGGCCCACAAAAAAAGCATATTGCCCCACAGGTGGGCATTGCTGGCATGCAGAAACATGGCGGTGACGGCACTGATGGGAACGTTGAGAAAATTTGGCTGGTAAGGGAGAAAGATCAGATTGTTCCAAATGAATTTCGGGTCAACATGCAGCTCGAAAAGGTAGAAAATCAATATGTTGGCCGCAATCAGGCTGTAGGTCACTTTCGGCAGATATTCCTGGGCCCGTTCCTCCTTGGAGTACATGACCGGCATAAAGGTGATGTTTTCGGCCAGTAGCTCGGTGGCCGACCGATCGCTGCTTGCGGCCTGCAAACGGATGTAGAGCAGAAAGCCGATGGGAAAGAGCATGAAGATGATGCCCATGAAGTTGCTTAACAGGTCGCGTACCAGCAGGATGACGAGAATGACACCGAAGGCTTTGAGGATAAAGAGTTGCTCGGGATGTCGGTCGAAATGGGATTTTTCGGCACCGGGTTCCGGTTGGGGTTGCGGGTTTTCGGCTCGGCGTTTCTGGATTTCATCAAAGCGGGAGAAGAGTAAACCGCAGCGGGTGCAAATATCCCCGGTTTGTCCCTGAGTGAAACATTTGGGGCAGGAACGTCCGGCCGGTTTGGGCGCTGCTTCTTCACGAGTCAGCAGCGGTTCCGGTTCCTCAACCAGGCTCGGGGCCGGTTGAGGTGGAGTTTCGCAAACAACATCACAGAGCAGGCCGAGACGATCGAGGAAGTGCTTGTAACGTTGGGCGGTAATTTCATCCAGCCCTTTTTTGAGCACCGGCCTGCGGCTGTGCGGCTGGTGAGAATTTTTTCTATCGCCGCCGGATTGAACTTGCATTTTTCGGCCAGATTTTTTCTGATCTGTGCTTCGTCCGTATCCAGAGCCAGATCGCCGCTGAAAACTACCCGGTAATGTTGCTTACTCATTCTATCCCCCCCCACAAGGTTTATGGTTAAATATCAGCCTCCCAGATAAGCCTTCTTCACTTCCGGATTACCCAACAAATCCTCACTGGTTCCCTCCGCTACAATGTTTCCAGTATCAAGAACATAGCCGCGATGGGCTAAATGGAGGGCCAGGTTTGCATTTTGTTCAACCAGCAGGATAGTCATCCCCTCTTCATTGAGCTGTTTCAGTTTACGGAACAGTTCATATTTGAGCACCGGCGCCAACCCCATGCTCGGTTCGTCGAGCAGTAGAATTCTGCAACCGGTCATCAGTGCCCGGCCGACGGCGAGCATTTGCT
>JAADGW010000122.1 GCA_013152145.1 Deltaproteobacteria bacterium | reverse complement strand
ACCCATCAGCAGTTGAATCTGTTTTTTCATAGTTAAAGAAACCTTATCTTTTAGCCACCAAGACACAAAGGCACGAAGAAAACCTTAAATTGGTGTAACTATTCAGCAGCGCGATGGATGGCCTCGCGCTGCCCACTCCAAGGGCCGCATGAACCCATCCCTGGGGCTGGACTGTCGCCATCCGGGCGACAGACCCCCTTGAAGTGGGCACCCCGAGGCCATCCGGTTGAATAGTTACAAATTGGTATGGTTGAAAGATCCCACCGGGATTTTTGCCTTTCTTGGTGACTTGGCGTCCTGGTGGCAATCTTTGGTTTTACTTTCCCAATATCCCCTTCGGTCGCACAAACAGAACCAGCAGCAGCACAACAAAAGCGACTAACATCCTTGTAGGCGCTGGAAAGATAACCGGCCGAGAGGGATTCGAGCAGGCCGAGTCCGACCCCGCCGAGAATCGCGCCGGGAAAAGAGCCGAAACCGCCGAGGATCGCCGCGGCGAAGCCTTTGAGGCCGAGCAGCACGCCGACATCGTAATTGAGGGTGGTGATCGGTGTCACCAGGACTCCGGCCAGGCCGCCGAGCGCCCCGGCGATGGCGTAACTGGTCAGTCTGATCCGCCCGGCCGGGATACCGACCACCGCGGCGGCGGTCGGGTTGGAGGCAACGGCCCGCATCGACAGCCCCAGGGGGGTGCGGTAGAAGAACCAGGTCAGCAGGATGATGGCGATGATGGTCAGCAGCAGAATCCAGAGCGCCTGCGGCAGCACCGTGGCACCGAGGATCTGCACCGGGTTGTCGGGTGTCAGCGGCGGCAGGGCCATACGGTTTTTCCCCCAGATCAGCTTGATGACGCCGCGCAGAATGATCGACAGGCCGATGGTCAGAAAAATTAACACCAGAGGATGGTCGGAGCGGGCCGGGCGCAGGCCGAAACGCTCGATCAGCATGGCCACCAGGGCCACCCCGGTGACGGCCAGCAGCAGGCCGGGAATCATCGGCAGGCCGAAGGTTAACAGGGCGGAAAACATCAGCATGCCGCCGAGGGAGACGAAATCAACCTGCACGAAGTTGACGATCCCCATGGTGTTGTTGACGACGCAGAAGCCGAGGGCGATCAGGGCATAAATAGCGCCACTGGTCAAACCGGAAAAGCAGAATTGTAAAAAGTCGGCAAAGGGACTCAAGCGGATGGCTCCAGCGCAGAGGATAAAGAGTCCACAGAGTAGGGCAGGGGCGGGTTCAGGTCAAGTCTGGAGAGGCGGGAACAGTATTCGATTTATTGTAACTATTCAGCAGCGCGATGGATGGCCTCGCGCTGCTGAATAGTTACGATTTATTTATAAGCGCCTGATATGTTACTTAACGTGAGCAGACGGTTCATCTGACTTCGGGCCGTGAGACGGGTGAGGACTGGTGGAAGAAGAACTTGAAATTATCTATCAGGACCAATACCTGGTGGCCGTTAACAAGCCTGCCGGGCTGCTGGTCCATCGCACCAATATTGACCGACACGAAACCCGGTTTGCCTTGCAGTTGTTGCGCAATCAGCTCGGACGGTGGGTTTATCCGTTACACCGGCTCGATAAGCCGACCTCCGGCCTGTTGTTATTTGCGCTCGATCCGGAAACTGTGCGGTTGCTGAGTGAACAGTTTCGCGACCATCAAATAAAGAAGAGCTATCTGGCCGTGGTGCGCGGTTGGCCGGATGATGCCGGGATAATCGATTACCCGCTGGTTGACGGCCCGATCAAGGCGGCCTACAGACAACAGAACAATTCTGCTGAAGCGCGCCCGGCGCTCAGCCGTTATCTCACCTGGGGCCGGGTCGAATTGCCGATCGCCACCGGACGCTATGCGACCAGTCGTTATGCGTTGGTTGAGGCTTTCCCGACCACCGGCCGACGTCATCAGTTACGCCGCCATTTCAAGCATATTTTCCATCCCATTATCGGTGATACCACGTACGGAGACGGGCGTCATAATGCCCTGTTCCGGGCGCAGTTTGCCTGCCATCGGTTGCTGCTGCATGCCCGGTGTTTAGACTTTATTCACCCGGTCGGGAAACAGAACTTGAGGCTGTCCGCCCCGTTGCCGGATGATTTCACGCCGCTGCTGGAACAACTTGACCTGTCGCTGGAGGAGGGTTGAAAAGCCTTATCCCCTGGTTGAAGTTCTGAGGTATTTATATCTTTAAAAGCATAAAAAGGGTGATAAGTGACTTATATGCGATGGTAATATCTGAGTTGATACCGTATTTTTCATTGCTGATAAGGAATAGAATGTCTATAGTCGCATGATACTGCTGAAAGGAGCAGATTATGCTTAGGGTTGCCATGGTCGCCTACGATAACTGTCTGCTGTCTGGAGTTGCCGGTCAACTGGACCTGCTCACCATTGCCAACTGGGAACAGCGGCGTCTTCAGCCGCAGAGTAAAGAGCCTTTTTGTCGTTACGAAATCGTCACCTCCGGTGGCGGGCCGGTGACCAGTTTCAACCGCATGCCGGTGATGCCGAAGCGGGCCTTGAATGATTGTCAGGATGCCGACCTGATTTTTATTCCCGGCATGATGGGAAACCCCGACCGGCTTCTGCAGCAGCAGGCCTTGATCGGCTGGTTACAGCAGCAGGCGCGGCGCGGCACGATTATCGCCAGTGCCTGTTCGGGGGCCTTCCTGCTGGCGGAAGCCGGTCTGCTCGACGGCTGTCCGGCGACCACTCATTGGCAACTGGCCGAACGCTTTCGGCAACGTTACCCGCAGGTCGACCTGCAGATTGATCGACTGGTGATCGATGGCGGCAGCTATCTGTGTGCCGGCGGCACCAGCGCCCATCAGGATCTGGCCCTGTATCTGGTGGAAAAGTTCGGTACCGCTCAACTGGCCGGAGCCTGTGCGCGGATGATGCTGATCGATAACCGTCGCCGAGAGCAGGCGCCCTTTGTTCATTTTCGCGGGCGGAAAAACCATAGCGATGCGCCGATTCTCAAGGTACAGCAGTGGCTCGACAGTCACTATCGCGGCAAAGTCGTGGTTAAAGAGCTTGCGGTGCTGGCCGGACTCAACGAGCGGACCTTCCTGCGGCGTTTCCGCAAGGCGACCGGCGAGGCACCGCTCGATTATCTGCAGCGGTTGCGAATCGAACAGGCTAAACGCCTGTTGGCCGGCAGTCAGCAGCAGCTTGAACAGATCACCCATGCGGTTGGTTACGCCGATGTCAGTTCCTTCCGGCGGCTGTTTAAGCAGGTTGTCGGGATTTCGCCGTCTGTTTACCGGCAGCGGTTTTCAACTCTCTGAGCAACCGCGAGATTTTCAACCGGGAACCGTCCGCGTTGTGCGTAGACTGATCAGGGTATGACAGATCAGGGTCGCGAGGATTAACAGCCCGGCGATCAGGGTTGTCGGGGCGGGGACTTCACGTAAAAACAACCAGACCCAGATCGGTCCGAGGATGGTTTCGACCAACAGGATCAGACTGACTTCCGGGGCAGGCAGATAGCGTGGGCTCAGAGTAATTATGGCGAAAGAAACCGGTAACAGCAGTCCGCCGAGCAGCAGCAGGTAGCCGGTGTCGATCGGTGTCAGCGGCAGGGGGGTCCCGCCGACGATAAAGGCAACGGGCACCACGGCCAGGTTGCCGAGGACGTTGGCCGGAATCATGTTGACATGACGGCCATGGCGCAAAATGACCAGGTTGCTTGCCCACATGAAGGTTGCTCCCAAAGCCAGCAGGTCGCCGAACAGCAGTCCGGTTTTCAGGCTGCCGGAGAAAATCAGCAGAATTCCTCCAAAGCAGATTATAATTGCAATCCAGGTATGGCGGGCGATTTTTTCTTTCAGCAGGAGAAAGCTGAGCAGGCTGCTGATTACCGGGGTGGCGGCAAGAATGATCAGGGTGTTGGCGGCAGTGGTCTGCTTGAGAGAGTTGACGAACAGGATCGATCCGCAAACAATTGTCGCGGCGGAAAAAAGCCCGGCTTTGCCGACGGCATAAAAGCTTTGCCAGAAACGGCGCCGATAACGGATCATCAACAGGACCGAGGTGGTGACGCCGGTCAGCAGGCAGCGCCAGAACAGCAGGGTCCAGACATCACAACTGATCAAGCGGACCAGCAGCGCATCCGGGCTGAGAATCAGCACGGCGGTTGCCGTCAACAGTATTCCTTTGATATGTTCGGATTGATCCATGGTGGCGATTGAACGCATAGCGGGTGGAGAAAAGCAAGCCGATTCACCCCGCTGTTTTTTATCCTTGAACCTTATGAAGGTTTGTACCGGAAGGGGACCAAATGGCAATCAGCGGAAACCCGAAAAAACTGGCCCAGGATATTTCAGCTGGTTACCAGAACCTGTCTCCGGTGGCGCTGAAAAAGTACAACCCGGCAGATTTAAAGGTGATTCTGTCCAATCTGACCATTGTCCAACGAGAGATCAGACAGCTCCAGGTGCCGCTTGAGGAGGTCCTTCTGATTAAAGCAAAAAATATGCAGCTGTCACGCCTGAATCAGGCCGAGGTGGTCTTGCGCAGTTATTGCAGGAAGAAGCGGATACCGATCTGATCAGCTCAACTCTGTTTCAGCCAGTGAAGGAATTCCTGATCGACCTCATCGCCATTACCAAAGTTCAACTCCAGCAGCCGGCGTAAGTGGCCCATGGTGATCACGTCTTCCGAAACAAAAATGAAGCCGAAAAACTGGCCGCGCTGATGGATCAACTCTCCGGTGAATTCCATGGTCAGGTCTGAGGAAGGCAGGACGATGGTTATCTGGCAGCGCTGCCCGATCCCCAGCGGCAGATCTTGTTCCGACCGGAATAATGCCCCCTGCAGGGCCAGGTCGACAAGAACGCAACGATGCCGGGTCTCATCAATGCTGACTTCCGCTTCCGTGTGGAAGGGGATGCGTCGATAGGTTCTCTGTTCACTCATACCATCTCTCCTTCGATAGGCGGTTGTTCCGGTGCCGCTGGTCAGGGGGCAGGGTTGCAGTGTTTCCGGTTTTCTCATTTGCCCTCCGAGGTCAATC
This sequence comes from Deltaproteobacteria bacterium, assembly GCA_013152145.1. GTDB lineage: Bacteria > Desulfobacterota > Desulfuromonadia > Desulfuromonadales > Geopsychrobacteraceae > Malonomonas. The sequence goes on along the minus strand of JAADGW010000122.1, from coordinate 3,480 downwards.
AGGTTGTCCGCAATCGGTCTGACAGGAGGTTACAAGCTCCTTCCATTTTAGCAGGAATTATGCTGATTGCCGACATGCACAGCGGTCAATTGTGGAAATCACCCTTGCGGGCCGGCGGTTGACGAGAGTACATTACCTTAGTAATTTTAAATTTTACTACTGGAAAAACCATGTCCCTGGCGAAGATTATCGCTCTGTCAGTTGTTTATTTTGGGTTGGCGGGTTGTTCATGGCCCACCACAGAACTGACTCAACGCAGCTATGAACAACCGGAAACGGGTGTTTATGGGCGGGTCGAGAGTGCCGCCGAGGACCTTCCCGCCAGTACCTGGGTCTATGCTTATCGCAGCCGCCGGGGTGGTTTCCGCGGACCGGCGGATTTTGCCGCCCGGGTCGATGCGGACGGTGGTTTTCTGCTCGACCTGTTGCCGGGCCGCTGGTTTCTGGTGGCCCGTTCGCGATTGCGAGGACCGCTCACGGGGCCGCCGCAGAAGGGCGATGCCTGGGCGATTTATCCGGATAATCCGCTGGTGCTGCGCCAGAGTGAGGTTCGGCGGGTCGATCTGCAGTTGCGTCTGGTGGTGCCCTCCATGTTGTTGCGTGGTGGGCTTTCGGTTCGTGGTGACAGTGGTTTTCGCGGCCGTTTGCTGGGTCCCGGCAATATTCCGGTTGCAGGTGCCATGGCCTTGGCTTATCGTAACCTGGATTATCGCCGGATGCCGGATTACAGCTCAGCCGCCGTATCCGCTGACGGGCATTTTTTGCTTTATGTGCCGGCACCGGGGCGTTACTGCCTGGTGGCTCGACAAGGGACCCGCGGCCAGCCGCGGCAGGGTGAACTTTACGGTTTGCTCGGCGTCGCTGAGGCGGGCTGTCGTGAGCTGTCTCAAGGTGAGATGCTGGATGTCGGTACGATTCATCTGACGCCATATTTACCTTAAATCTGAACCCGGCCCAGCTGATCGGGCCGGTTGAACTGAAGCGCCGGGAGTAGCGGTCCGCAGGTCACGCCTCGAAATATCCCGACAAACCGGATCCCGAACTTTTTGGGGAGTTTATGCGATTTACTCGATCTATTCTGATGTCCGTCCTGTTGCTGCTGTTGTTTTTTCCGGCCGGAGGCTGGGCGAAGAACTCCGCCACTTTTGACAGTAACCGGGCGCGACTGCTGGGGCATATGGTTCAGCAGCAGCTCAGCCGCAACCATTACAGCCAAAAGCCGACCGACGACAATTTATCCCATGCCGCTTTCGACCTGTATCTGAAACAGCTCGATTTTCAGAAACGGTTTTTGTTGCTCGCGGATGTCGCCCAGCTGAAAGTGTTTCAGGACCAGATCGATGATTCGATCCGGCGGGGTCGGCTCGACCTGCCGAAAATCGGTCGGAACCTGCTCAATCAGCGGGTTGCTCAGGTCCAGAAAATAGTGACGGAGCTGGCGGGCGAGAAATTTAACTATCAGCGGGATGAAACTCTCGAGACCGACCCGGAAAAACTGGAGTTTGTCAGTAACCTCAGTGAGCTGCGTGAGCGCTGGAGAAAGATTATCAAGTTCCAGACCCTCTCCCGCTATATCAGCCTGCGCGAGGATGAAGTCGGCGTCGATGATAAGGGTGAGCTGTTACCGGTCAGTGCGGAAAAACAGCAGGAACTGTTGCAGCAAGCCCGGAAAAAAGTCGACAAGGCCAACCGCAACCTGTTTACGCGGATGCTGGAAGAGAGCCTGCAGGATCATTATGACCGTTACCTGAACGCGATTGCCCGTGCTTACGATCCCCATACAAATTATCTGCCGCCGACCTCAAAGGAGGATTTCGACATCCAGATGAGTGGCTCGCTGGAGGGGATCGGTGCCACCTTGCGTGAAGAGGATGGCTATATCAAGGTGGTGAAAATTATCCCCGGCAGCGCCGCTTATCGCCAGGGGCAGTTGGCCGCGGATGATATTATCCTCAAGGTTGGCGAGGGGAGTGCTGAGCCGGTTGACATCACCGATACGCGCATCCGCGATGCGGTGGAGCTGATCCGCGGCAAAAAGGGCACCGAAGTCCGGTTGACGGTGAAAAAGCCGGACGGCCGGCGTCTGGTGATTCCGATCATCCGTGATGTCGTGGAGATTGAGGAGACCTTTGTCAAAGGTACGGTGATTGAGGACAAAAAAGACGGGCAGAAGTTCGGCTATATCAAGATTCCTTCTTTCTACCGGGATTACAGCGGGAAAACCGATCGTAATTGTACCGATGATTTGCGCGCGGAACTGCGCCGGCTGAAAAAAGAAAATATTATCGGCCTGATCCTTGATCTGCGCAATAACGGCGGCGGTTCACTGAGCGATGCGGTGAGCGTCACCGGTCTGTTTATCAAAACCGGCCCGGTGGTTCAGGTCCGCAGCAGTAACGGTCGTATCCGGGTGCTGCGTGATAACGATCGTTCCGTCGAATATGCCGGTCCGATGATCGTGCTGGTCAACCGTTTCAGCGCTTCGGCTTCGGAAATTCTCGCCGGCGCCCTGCAGGATTACGGGCGGGCCCTGATCGTCGGCGATGAACATACCCACGGCAAGGGGACGGTTCAGGCGTTGCTCGATCTTGACCGTTACGGCAATCTGCGCGGGATGGAACAATATATGCCGCTCGGCGCCGTCAAGGTGACGATCCAGAAGTTTTACCGCATCAGCGGTGAATCGACGCAGGATAAGGGGGTGATCCCCGATGTGGTTCTACCCTCCCGCCTTGATGGCCTGGAGAGCGGCGAGAAATATCTCGATTATGCGCTGCCCTGGGATCACATCACGTCGGTGGATTATCGTCGCTGGGGAAAAGCAGCGAAGAATGTTGCAGAGTTACAGCGCCTCAGTAAACTCAGGGTCGAAAAGAGCAAGGAGTTTAAAGAGATTGTTGCCGAGGCCGCTGAGGCGAGCCAGCGCCGCAAGCAGACCCGGCAGTCATTGCTGTTGAGTCAGATGCTGCGGGAACGGGAGCAGCTGCGCGGCGGAGATAAATCATTTTCTCCGCACGGCGGAATGGCGTCACGCAACAAGGACAAAGACAAGAAGCCCCCGACTCTGCAAGAGGAGATCGACGACGACCCCTATGTTGAAGAGGGGGTCACCCTGCTGCACGAACTTCTCGCCGCGCAGGGTTGAGGCACAAAAAAACCGCCGGAGCAGAGGCGGTTTTTTTGTGCCCGCGGTTTTCCGGGGGCTCGCTGTTGTCCTGCTCAAGCTGGTTTTTCTTCACGACTCTTTTCTCCCAACCGCAGCAGCTTGTACAGCATCTCCGTCCTGGGCATGGTGATCCCGGCAATTTTCGCCCGTTGTAATGGAATGGCGTAGATTGCTTCCAGTTCCAACGGGCGGTTTTCCAGGCGGTCGATCATCATGCTCGGCCGGTAATGATCCATCTGTTCGGTCAGAAAAATCATCTGTTGGATAAAAGCCGGGCCGTCGATTTTTTCTTCCAGGGATTGTCCGTTGGCGGC
>JAADGW010000288.1:1086-9700 GCA_013152145.1 Deltaproteobacteria bacterium | reverse complement strand
GCTGAAGAAGCAGCGCTGTGGGTTCCGCAACTTGACAACTTCAAGCTTGCCCGTCATCAGCAGGGCGGCCGCCGTCGACCCCGCTGGACGCTGTTTCTGGCGCTGCTCTGCTGGGTGCTGCTGGTCGGTGCCGGTGCCCGTCCGCAGTGGCTCGGTGAACCTTTTGAAATGCCCGTTTCCGGTCGTGACCTGATGCTGGCAGTCGACCTCTCCGGCAGTATGCAGATCGAGGACTTTGAACTGCACGGCCGGCAGGTCGATCGCTTGACAGCCCTAAAATCGGTCGCCGAGCCGTTTATCGAACAACGGGTCGGTGATCGTATCGGGCTGATTCTGTTCGGCGAGCAGGCCTACCTGCAGGCGCCGCTGAGCTTCGACCGGACTATGGTCAGACAGCTGCTCGATGAGGCGGTCATCGGTCTGGCCGGTGACCGTACGGCGATCGGTGATGCGATCGGCCTGGCGCTCAAACGGCTGAAGAAGGGCGAAGCCCGGCATCAGGTGTTGATTCTGCTGACCGACGGGGCGAATACGGCTGGAACCCTGCCGCCACTGAAAGCAGCTGAACTGGCCGCCCGCGAAGGGCTTAAAATCTATACGATCGGCATCGGTGCCGAGCAGATGGAGATCCCGGGATTTCTTTTCTCCCGCACCGTCAACCCGTCCAGCGATCTGGATGAAAAAACCCTCAAGGCGATTGCTGCAACCACCGGCGGCCGTTACTTCCGCGCCCGCGACAGCGCCGAGCTGGAGAAGATTTATAAGCTGCTCGACCAGCTCGAGCCGGTTGAACGCGAACAGGATGTCTACCGTCCCATCACCGCGCTGTTCCCCTGGCCCCTCGGAGCCGCACTGAGCGGGGTCCTGGTGCTGGTGTTACGGCAGCTGCTGCCGACGCTGCGGAGGCGAACATGAGCGAGTTCCATTTTCTGCGGCCGTTGTGGTTTTTGTCGCTGCCGGTACTCCTGACTCTGCTCTGGTTGCTCTGGCAGCGACAACTGCGTAGTCGCAGCTGGCAGGACGTCTGTGATCCGGCGCTGCTACCACACCTGTTGTTGGGCCGCTCCCAGCGTCGGGCCAACTGGCCGCTCTGGTTGCTGCTGACGGCATTATTGCTGACGGTGACCGCCCTGGCCGGACCAACCTGGCGCAAGCTTCCTCAACCGCTGTTTCGCCAGCAGTCGGCCCTGGTCATCTGTATCGACCTTTCACGTTCGATGCTGGCGGCCGATCTGAAACCGAACCGGCTGGTGCGGGCGAAGTTGAAAATACAGGATATCCTGCGGCAGCGGCGGGAGGGACAAACCGCCCTGGTGGCGTTTGCCGGCGATGCCTTCGCCCTGACACCGCTGACCGATGACCGACGGACCATCACGGCCTTGTTGAAAAGCCTGGAGCCGGGGCTGATGCCAGTGCAGGGCAGTGCGCCGGGTCGAGCTCTGGAACTGGGAGCCAAACTGTTGCATCAAGCCGGGCTCAAACAGGGAACCCTGCTGCTGGTGACCGATGATGACCGGCCGCTGACGGCAATGAAGGTCGCCCGTCAGCTCCGCAAACAGGGCTTGCAGCTGCAGGTCCTGGGTGTCGGCACCCCGCAAGGAGCTCCCATCCCGCTGGCCGGGGGTGGATTTTATAAAGACCGGGCGGGCAACCTGGTGCTGCCGGGCCTGAATGAAGCCGGTCTGCGGCAACTGGCCGAAGCCGGCGGCGGTGCTTACCGACGTATCAGCATCGACGACAGTGATTTTCACACCCTGCTGGCCGACCTGCAAAGTCATCGTCTCGATCACGCCGAGGCGGCGCGGAATCGCTCCGGCGACCGCTGGCAGGAGGCGGGGATCTGGCTGCTCTGGCCGCTGGCGCTGCTGGCGAGCTGTGCCTTTCGCCGCGGTTGGCTGGTGATTTTTGTGCTGCTGTTACTCACCCCCGCACCGGCGAAAGCGTTGAGCTGGCAGGATCTCTGGCAACGGCCGGATCAACAGGCCGGTGCCGAATTTACAGCCGGCCGATACGCTGCTGCCGCCGGCCGGTTTGAAGATCCCCGCTGGAAAGCGAGCGCCCTGTACCGTGCGGGCCGTTATCCCGAAGCGCTCAAAGCGCTGCCCAAGCCTCAAACCGGTGATGACTGGTACAACCGCGGCAACACTCTGGCCCGATCTGGAAAGCTGGCTGAGGCGATCAAGGCCTACGATCAGTCCCTTAAACTCAAGCCGGGTGATGAGGATACCCTGACCAACCGGAAACTGGTGGAGCAGGCCCGGCAACAACAGCAGAAGCAGAAGTCCCAATCCGAACGACAGCAGGGGGATAATCAACAAGCGGGCACTAACAAGCCGCAGGCGACGGGCAAAAACCAGCCGGGCAAGAACGGCAATGCCGGGCAGGACAAGGATAAGCTGTCCAATTCGGACCGGCCCGCGAAGGGGGAACAGCCGCCGGCGGGGAAACCTCCCGAATCCCCCAAAGATCGGTCAGCGCAGGCCGATAACGCTCAGTCCCGTTCTGCGCCGCAGGGGCGGGGGCAGAAAAGTGCGTCGAACCTTGAGCAGCGACAGTCGCAGGAGCAGCAGGCCGCCGCGGCTGCCGAAAATGCTCCGCCAAGTGCCGAGGAACGGGAAATGCGACGGCGGCTGCAAGCCATTCCCGATGACCCGGGCGGCCTGCTGCGGCGCAAGTTTCTTTACCAGTACCGCAACCGCGGACAGCAATTGGAGACCGATCGACCATGGTAATGCGCGGAATAATGATGGCCCTGGCCCTGCTGCTGATTCTGCCGCCCTCTCTTCTGGCGGCACAGGTGACTGCTGTCGCCGACCGCGACCGCCTCGCTGCCGGTGACAGCCTGCAACTCGAACTGCGGGTCACGGGCAGCCCGGACGATGACCCGGATCTGGATGTTCTGAAGCGGGACTGGGAAATCCTCAACCGTTCGCAGAGCAGCCAGATAGAGCTGATCAACGGCAGCTTCAGCCGCTCACTGGTCCTCTCACTGAGCCTGATGCCGCGCCGCAGCGGTGAGCTGGAAATCCCGGCGATCTGTTTCGGCGCCGACTGTTCGCTGCCGTTGCCGATCACCGTCAGTGAGCAAACCGCCACAACCACCGCCGCCGCGCCACTACTGCTGGAAGCCGAGGCCCAGCCGCGACAGGTTCCGGTCGGGGCACAGATCCTGCTGACCGTGCGTCTGCTGCATCGGGTGGAGCTCCGCCAGGCGAGCCTGAGTGAACCGCGCACAGACGGGGTAGAAGCAGATATCCAGCGGTTGGGCAAAGACCGCCGTTCCACAACCCGGCGCAACGGCTACCTTTATCAGGTAATCGAGCGGCGCTATGTGATTTTTCCCCGGCAGGCCGGGCAGCTCAGTATTCCCGCCCTGCAGCTTGATGCCCAGGTTGATACCGGTTCTTCGCGGGGCAACTTTTTCGCCCGTCAGTTACGACAGTTGCGCCGCAGCAGCAAGGCGCTGCAGATTCAGGTGACGCCACCGCCTGCCGACCTGGGCTCCCGCAACTGGCTGCCCGCCCGACAACTGACCCTGCAGGACGACTGGCAACAGCACCCGCCGACGCTGCGGGTCGGTGAACCGGCCACCCGCACCTTGACCCTCACCGCCACGGGGCTCCCCGCCGCGAGCCTGCCGGAGCTGAAGCTTCCGGTTCCGGCAGGCTGGAAGAGTTATCCCGACCAGCCGAGTCGTCAGGATACCGACAGCCAACAGGGGATCATCGGCACTCTGCAGCAAAAAATCGCCCTGGTGCCGACCCGCCCGGGCTCGGTCGTATTGCCGGCTATCGACCTCGACTGGTTCGATGTGACAACCGCCGCCTGGAAACATATCCACCTTAAGCCGCTGCAACTGAAAGTCGCCCCGGCAGCCACTGGCACCGCTGTCAGTCCTCCCCCGCAACCGCTCATGACACCCCCGGCAACGCCACCATCACCGACTGCCGCACCGGCACCCGCCCCTCAAAACAAACCTTCCACTGTCGCAGCTACCGCCGGCTCAACCCGCCGGAATTTCTGGCCGTGGCTCAGCCTGGTCCTGGGACTGGGATGGCTTGCCACCCTGCTGCTCCGGCAACGCAGGCGCAGCACGGCAACAGTGGCAAAGGACCCGACAACAGCTGATGAAAAACAGGAGACCGAGCAGACCGCCCGCAAAGCGGTCTTTGCCGCCGCCGGTCGCAACGACCCACAAGCGACCCGACAGGCGCTGCTGCGCTGGAGCCGTCTGCGGGCAACGAAGATAACCGGGGATGAGTACGAAGAGCTGAAACGCGGCGCGGGCGCGCCCCTCGCCGCAGCCTTGTCCGAGCTCGACGAGGTGCTCTACAGCAAGAGCCCGGCAGCATGGAACGGTGAGGCGCTCTGTGCGGCCCTGGCAGATCTCCCTGAAAAACCGCGGAAAACCCGGCAATCATTGCCGCCACTTTACCCGGCAACAGAGCTTCCGACAAAAAACGGCTAGCACGCGCGTTGCCTGAAAGCCTCTAAACTGCTAGGCTTTACGGGCAGTATCCGGGTAAAATTAAACTTGTTCGAAATATTGACCGATAAGGGGGGCAGGCGCTCTTTTCATAAATCATCGGTCGAGGACGCTACAAGCATGGTAAAAAATATTATTCTATTGATCGTCGCCCTCACGGTCGTTGCGGCGGCCATCCTCGGGCTGCACTACCTGGGATCGCAGGTCGACAATCAGAACAAATACAAACACCCGATCACGCAACCCGGCGCCCACTGGTAAGGCCGCAGAGTCCGGCGCCACGAGCGGGGACGTACGGTTTATCCGCAAGGTTCGGCAATTTTCCTTAATTCAGTCGACGATCCCCACCATCGTAACCGATTCCCCCCATCCCGCGAATCGGGTCGAGACCGACCTTGGCCCAGCCATCATCTCTTTCAAACTGATCAATCTGCTTTGAATCGATCAGGGTTCCCAACAATGCCGGACTGATCCGATCCTTGACACCGTTCTTGTAAACCACGTTGATTTTACTGGTGCGTCTGAAAAATGCCATCATCAAACTCCTTTCCATTTAACCTCGGTTGAGAGTTAAAGGCTACAACATCCTGCCGGTTTTACAACCGGATATCCACAAATTAACTATATTTATCGGTCGGTTAGCTATTTCATCAAACCGGACCTCAGATTGTCTGAAGCTGCGTCACGACGCTGTTTTCAGCGTTTATGCGAAAGACGGGTCTGTGCGAAAAAAATCGGGCCGGTACGGCACAGGGGCGAAAGGTTCCAGTATGACGGTGCAAAACAACTACTGCAGATCAGTGGCCAATCCGGCAGCAATGGCCGCCATCAGCCGTTCGACAATCAGCAGGTGGGTCTGTTTACAATCTTCCAGTTGCAACAGGTCGGAAAAATCGACCGGGGCGCCGAAACGAATCGTCCCACGCTGGCCGAAGCCGGGAAAACGCCAACGGTTGATGCCGCTCAGAGCGGTCGGGATGACGGTCGGGCGATGTTCGTAAATCAGCTTGCCGACACCGCGATTGCCTTTACCGAGCTGCCCGTCCCTGTGCCTGGTGCCTTCCGGAAAAAGCATCACCTTCTCGCTCTGCAGCAGCTCGCCAAGGTATTTTCCGGCCCGCAGGTCGCGACCGCGCTTGACCGGGAAAGCCCCCCAGGAACGATACAGCGCCCCCATCAACCGGTTTTGAAACAGCTCCTCTTTGGCCGGTGCCCAGACAATCTGGAACGGGTGCCGACGGAGCACGGCAACCGGCAGAAAGACCGTGTCGTAACCGGAGATATGATTGGCGGCCAGCAACACCCCGCCCTCCTCGGGCAGGTGTTCACCACCAACGACCTTTAAGCGGTTACAGACAAAAGCGTAGACAGCAATAAGCCCGGCGGCGAACATTACCCAGCAGCGGCGCAGAATCGATACGTGCAAAATAAATCTCCTGATATCTCACGGATTAACCAACGCCGCTACTATATCAGAGCCATTCCAACGGCAAAACCGGTAAATCACAACAAAGCGACAAGTGTTGCATGGCTCAATAACCGTTGCACTGTTTTGCTCTAACCGTAACCACCGCCGGTCCCCCCATCAGCTGCGGACTGAATTTCTGCAACCAGAGGTTGGAATACTGGCTACCCTCTGACCGGGACCGTGACCCCATAATCGCTGTCGGACCTATAACCGGGTACATTTCAGACTGTGCTGTCAATTCCAACAGCCGCCGGATCCGTTCCCGGGTCGGCGGATGAGTCCGCAACCAGACCGGCAGCCGGGCCCCGGGAACCAGCAGTTGCTGGAACAGACCCCGCTCACTGCGCTGGATCTTCCAGAGCGCATTGACCAACCCTTCCGGGTCACCGGTTAAACCGACCGCGCCAAGATCCGCTTTATATTCTTTGATCCGCGCAAGCCCCAGCTGGGTCAGGGCGTTCAAATGCGGAGCAAAAACCAGTATGGCGACGATGAACCAGTTCACACGGTAATCGGTAACCAACACCAACGGCAGGCTGAACAGCAGCAGTAACTGACCGAAGCCCGACAACAGGTTAGTCAATCGACCGACCAGATCGACAAGCTGCATGACCCGCAGATCGTCGTTACGCAGGTGACTGATCTCATGAGCCAGAACCGCTGCCAGCTCACGTCGATCGAGCAGCTGCAGCAGACCATCCGAAACCGCTATACTTGCGGCTTCGCGGTTACCCAGGGCAAATGCGTTCAGTTGTCCGGTCGGCAGACGATAGAGAGTCGGCAGGTTCGGCAGTCCGGCCCGGCGGGACAACTCCCGCACCAGCAGATAAACCTCCGCGGCCTGCAGCTGGTTCAACGGCCTGGCGTTGAACAATTTCAACAGCAATTGCGGCGAGCTGGTGCGGACGGACAGCATCAGGATTCCGCCCGCAACCAGAAACCAGATCGCCGCACCCGGGCCCCAGATCAGCCAACCGAGCAGCAACAGATAGCCGCCGAGGAACATCAACAGCAGCAGCGTCTGCAGCCAATTCTGCCAACTGTACCGCAACCACTGATCTTTATTGATAAAATTTCTGCTCCGCATGATCTTTACGCTCCCGGGTTACCGGTTTTAAGCAACTTTGTAACTATTCATCCCAATGGCCTCGGGGTGCCCACTCCAAGGGCCGCATGAACCCATCCAGGCGACAGTCACCCTTGAAGTGGGCAGCGCGAGGTCAGCCATCGTGCCACTGAACAGTTACGCAACTTTTATCCTGATACCTTGTCGCTGCTGCTCCTTGAGCTTCGGCAGTTCAACCTTCAGCACACCATGTTTATAACTGGCCCTGGCCCGCTCGGAGTCGACTTCGGCCGGCAAGGGGATCGCCCGTTCAAAGCGGCCGTAAGCACATTCCAGGACATGGAACTGATCGTCGTCATGCTCCCGTTGTATATGCTTTTCGCCCCGAACCACCAGCAGATTGTTGAGCACCTGCAGGTCGATCTCATCCGGCTCGAGCCCGGGGGCCTCCAGCCGGACAATCACCCGTTTGGCGTCGTCGGAGACCTCGGCGGCGAGAAGCCCCCAACCGGAACTGCGCCGCACGATTTCCTGCTGCTCCGGCCCCGCGGAGTTCGCTTTGCCGGTCCCGGGAACAAACCGGGTCATCGCTCCCGAGGCCCGTTCATACAGTTGATGCCAGCCGTCCATCAGCGAGTCCCAGGCCCGACTGACGCCTTCTCTTAATTGTTGCCAGGTTGCCATCGTTCATCCTCCTTTGTTTGTTCGTCTCCTCGGACTGCACCTGCAGTCCGATTAATTTCAGGCAGCGTCATGCCGCCCCGAGTCTTTGGAGATATCCTCAAATTCGGCATCGATCACACCATCCTCGGCAGGACCGGTCTGCCCGGTCGCCGCTGCTGCGCCACCCTTTTGGGCATAGAGTTTCTCCGCCAATCCAGCCGATTTATCACTGAGCTCTTTGCTGCGGGCCTCGATTTCGGCCTTGTCGTCTCCCGACATGACCGCTTCGAGGTTGTTGATCGCGGTCTCGACCGCAGCTTTTTCTCCGGCATCGAGCTGAGTCCCCACCTCTTCCAGGGTCTTGCGGGCGGCATGAACCAATGCTTCTGCCTGGTTACGGGCGCTGACCAGCTCGTGGAAACAGCGATCCTCTTCAGCATGGATCTCCGCTTCACGCACCATCCTCTCAATTTCCGCTTCACTCAGACCGCTCTCACGACCGACTGTTCCTTGCCCGTCACTTTATCCTTGGCCGAAACATTGAGAATACCGTTTGCGTCGATGTCGAACTTCACTTCAACCTGTGGAACACCGCGTGGTGCCGGGTTGATCCCTTCGAGGTTGAACTGGCCCAGCGATTTATTGTGCAGCGCCTGTTCCCGTTCTCCCTGCAATACATGCACGGTCACCGCCGACTGATTATCTTCCGCCGTCGAGAAGACCTGGCTGGCCTGCGCCGGAATGGTGGTATTCTTCTCGATCAGCTTGGTCATCACCCCACCAAGGGTTTCGATCCCGAGAGAAAGCGGGGTCACATCGAGCAACAGCACATCATCGACACTGCCGCCGAGCACTCCACCCTGGATGGCCGCACCGACAGCCACCGCTTCGTCCGGGTTGACATCTCTGCGCGGCTCTTTACCGAAAAACT
>JAADGW010000288.1:0-1023 GCA_013152145.1 Deltaproteobacteria bacterium | reverse complement strand
GGTTTTAAGCCCTGCGTCTTTCAACGCCTGTTTGCACGGCTCGATGGTCCGTTCCACCAGGTCTGCTACCAGCGATTCAAAACGTGCCCGGCTGATCTTCATATTCAGATGCTTGGGACCGCTGCTGTCGGCAGTAATAAAGGGCAGATTGATGTCGGTCTGCTCGGTGGACGACAGCTCGATTTTGGCTTTTTCAGCAGCCTCTTTAAGCCGTTGCCGGGCCATCTGATCACCACGCAGATCGATTCCCTGATCTTTTTTGAACTCGTCACAGATAAATTCGATCAGCTTGGTATCGAAATCCTCTCCACCGAGGAAGGTGTCGCCATTTGTGGCCAACACTTCGAACTGCTGCTCACCGTCGATTTCGGCAATTTCGATAATCGAGACATCGAAAGTACCGCCACCCAGATCGTAGACCGCAACCTTGTGCTCACCCTTTTTATCCAGCCCGAAAGCCAGCGCTGCCGCAGTCGGTTCGTTGATGATCCGCTTGACCTCCAGACCGGCAATTTTACCGGCATCCTTGGTTGCCTGACGTTGTGAATCATTAAAATAAGCCGGCACGGTGACAACCGCCTCGCTGACCGGTTCCCCCAGATAGTCCTCTGCAGTCTTCTTCATCTTCTGCAGGATCTTGGCGGAAATTTCCTGCGGCGACAGTTTCTTCCCGGCGGCTTCGACCCAGGCATCGCCATTTTTGGCCTTGATAATTTTGTAGGGGACCATCCCTTTGTCTTTTTTCACCGTCGGATCATCGTAACGACGACCGATCAGCCGTTTGATGGCAAACAAGGTGTTTTCCGAGTTGGTCACCGCCTGCCGTTTTGCTGTCTGTCCGACCAGAATCTCATTATCCGGCGTGTAGGCGACAATCGACGGCGTGGTGCGAGCACCTTCACTGTTTTCAATAACCTTCGGTTTGCCGCCCTCCAGCACCGCAACGCATGAGTTGGTCGTCCCTAAATCAATTCCGATAATTTTTCCCATGGTTCTACTCCTCCACTGAAATTTTGTTGCAGG
>JAADGW010000150.1 GCA_013152145.1 Deltaproteobacteria bacterium | reverse complement strand
GCAGCAGGGCGATGAACGGATCCCAGAACTGTTTCACCATCGGAATCCAGGCTTTTTCCCCGCGCGAGATGGCATCCAGGTCCTCTTCCAGTTCGGCGGTGAAATCGTAATCGACATACTGGCTGAAATGTTCAACCAGCAGTTTGGCAACCACCCGACCGGTATCCTCCGGGAAGAAGGTGCGTTTTTCCAGCCGCACATATTTGCGCGTCACCAGCGTGTTCATGATACTGGCGTAGGTCGAAGGACGACCGATTCCGTACTCTTCCAGGGTTTTGACCAGGCTCGCCTCGGTGAAACGGGGCGGCGGCTGGGTGAAGTGCTGCTCGGGGGTGATCTGTTCTTTGCGCAGTTTTTCCCCCTCGTTCAACGGCGGCAGCAGGCCTTCTTTGTTTTCGTCGTCGCCGTTGTCGGTGCCTTCGATATAGAGGGCCATAAAACCGGGGAAGCGGATCACCTGACCGGTGGCGCGGAAACTGTAGCGCTCGCCGGCGGCGATGTCGACGGTGGTCGCATCAAAAATCGCTTGAGTCATCTGCGAAGCGACGGTCCGTTTCCAGATCAGTTCGTAGAGGCGCAGCTGATCGGAGCTCAGATATTGTTTGAGCTGGGCCGGAGTCCGGGCGATCGAGGTCGGACGGATCGCTTCGTGGGCTTCCTGTGCATTCTTGCTCCGGTTACGGAATACCCGCGGTTTGTCGAGCGCGTAGCTGGCATCGTAAAGTTGACAGATCACTTCGCGGGCTTCACTGGTGGCAATCTTTGACAGCGCCACCGAGTCGGTCCGCATGTAGGTGATCAGGCCGTGAGTCCCGTCATCAACCGCAACCCCTTCGTACAGTTTCTGGGCCACCGACATGGTTTTGCGCGCCGAGAAGCCGAGCTTGCGGCTGGCCTCCTGTTGCAGGGTGCTGGTGGTGAAGGGCGGGGCGGGGTTCCGTTTGCGGGCCTTTTTTTCCAGCCTGCTGACGCGGAACTCGACCTGCTCCAGTTCGGCAAGAATCGTTTCGGCCTGCTGCTGGTTTTCGATCGCGAATTTGGTCAGCTTTTTGTCGTCGCAGCTATGCAGTCTGGCGTTGAGTTGACTGTCAGCGGCGTTGGCCAACAGCGCCTCAAGACTCCAGTATTCTCGCGGTTTAAACGCCTCAATATCGTTCTCCCGCTCGCAGACCAGGCGCAGGGCGACCGATTGGACCCGACCGGCGGAAAGACCGTAGCGGATCTTTTTCCAGAGGAACGGGGAGAGGTTGAAGCCGACCAGGTAATCAAGGATTGAGCGGGCCTGTTGAGCATCGACCAGGTCCCGGGCGATTTCCCGCGGGTTGGCCATCGCTTCGTCGATCGCCGGCTTGGTGATCTCGTGAAAGGTGACCCGCTTGACCTTCGGTCTGGCGGCATGTTCGTCGATACCGAGTGCTTCCAGCAGGTGCCAGGCGATCGCTTCTCCTTCACGGTCGAGGTCAGTTGCGAGGATCAGTTCGTCGCATTTGGCGACTTCCTTTTTCAGGATGCTGATATGCTTGGCGCTCTCCGGCAGGATATGATACTTGGGTGTGAAATCATGATCGGTGTCGACCGATCCCTGTTTGCTCGGCAGGGCCCGCACATGACCGTACGAGGCCAGGACTTTGTAGCCCTTGCCGAGAAACTTTTCGATCGTTTTTGCTTTCGCCGGTGACTCGACGATGACCAGTGATTGAGCCATCATTTCCTCTGTCTGCTATTCTGAATGCCTGAACCTCCGGGCCCTCGTCCAACTGGAGGCAACATCGGAATCGGCAGAAATTAAAAAGGGCTGCGACTTCAGTGCGCAGCCCGGTGGAGTTAGTGGTAAATACGGGCCCAGTCGTTATCCAGAAAACAGTCGATTTCCCGTTGCCAGAGATTGCTCGTCCGCGAGAGCATGGTCAGCGCGGCAATCATTTTGACTTCCTGCAGGCTCAGTGGCTCTTCAGCTGCCTGGACCGCCCGGTCGATGACTTCTTCCTGGGTCTCGTCGCTGAGCAGGCCCATCGATCTGATTTTAACCAGAAAGCCGATCCCTTCGGTTGACAAGGCCTGCTGCTCTTCGGGAGTGAAAATCCGGTATGTGGATGTGGACAGCAGCGTTGTTGTGGCCGATTGGTCAGCCGGGCTCTGCAGGGCAACCGACTCCATCCAGGAAAAAGCGTCGCTGATTTCTTCAGCTTTAAAACCGACCGACATCAGCTCGGCGACCAGTTCCTGCTCGTTGATCGGGGCATCTTTGGCCCCGAGAACATATTTGGCAATCAGATTGACGATCGCCAGGACTCGCTCACGCAAAGGACCTCCAGACAGGGAATTCTTCCTGCGACAACCGCTGTGCACGAACCTTAATTGGACGTACCGGAACAGCGGGATGTGTTTCAGGTGGTCTGTAGTTGCAGGTAAGAATATGTTATCTTTCTGCTTTTCTACAATTGCCCACGGAGGTAGCTGTTTCCCGGCAGCACCTGGGCTCCGCCCTTGAGTTCTAGGTCGAGTAAAATAGCGGAAACCTCCATGGGAGTCAAGCCACATTTCCGGCCGATTTCATCGATGTGCAGCGGTTCATGACCCAGGTGTCGGTAGACCTTCAGCATGGCTTCATCAAGTTGCCCGGCAAACCGATCGATGCTCTGCTGCTGTGTACGTGTGAGTCGATGCGGCCAGAGTGCCAGCAGGATGTCGGCCGCTTCAGTCACCAGTTGAGCCCCTTCTTTGAGCAGCTGGTTCGCCCCCTTGCTGGTGGTATTCTGCACGGCACCGGGGATGGCGAACAGTTCCCGGCCCTGTTCAAGTGCGAAGTCACCGGTAATCAGTGAACCACTGCCCTCGGCCGCCTCAACGATCAGCACCCCGCGGCTGAGGCCGCTGATAATCCGGTTGCGACCGGGAAAATGCCCGGCTAATGGTGGGGTGCCCGGGGGGTATTCGCTGACGATGGCGTTGTCCTGCAGAATTTCCAGGAATAACCGGCTGTTCTCCGGGGGGTAGATCCGGTCGATCCCGCAACCGAGGACGGCGATGGTGGCCCCTTGCCCGGCAAGTGCGCCCCGATGGGCGGCACTGTCAACCCCGCGTGCCAGGCCGCTGACAATACAGATATCATGCGCTGAGAGCGTTTTTGCCAGTTCGTGCGTCAGTTGCAGACCGCCGGGGGTAGCGCGTCGCGAGCCGACAACCGCAAGACAGTCATGGCTCGGCAGTTGCCCGCGCAGGTAGAGCAGGGCCGGAGGATCGTGGATCTGCTGCAGCAGCGGTGGATAATCATCAGCCCAGAAACTGACCAGGCGGACCTGCAGCGATTCCAGTCTTCGCCGGACCTGGAGAAAGGCCGGCTGGTTTTCCGGGGCGATCCTGGCGATCAGCTTGCGGGAGAGCCCGGCCTCTTCCAGTTGTCTCGGGGAGGCTTTCAGTACTGCCGGGAAGTCACCGAAGTAATTGTGCAGCTTGAACAGCGCGGTGCGCCCGAGCCCGGGCGTCAGATGCAGCCTGAGCAGTGCTCTTTCTGAATGGTCCATAGTTTCCCCCTCCGGAAACAGTGTGAGATACAGCGGCAAACAACAAAAACGGACTGAAGCAGCTTCAATCCGTTTTTATCGATCGATTTGTTGCGGCGATCAGTCGGTGGCCGTGGTGATGTTGTCACCGATATACATGGTATCTGCACTTTTGATGATAAGGGCCGATGAGGTTCTGCCCCTGGGCTCAATGATGACCGCTGCACCGAGAACCTCGTCCGGCAGTTCGATCGCACCGGCCTGTTTCAGGATCTCGTCGGAAACCTTGCGCGGCCGGGAGATGTAAAGGAGATTGCCCGACACGAGGCCGTCGTCACGGCCGTGATCGATGAAGATAATATCACCGGCGCCCTGGCCATCCTTTTCGTCGCGGGCGGCAATGATGTAGCCGTGCTCGGCGACTTTGGCGCGTTTCAGGGTCAGCTCTTTGCGTTGTGGAGTGTACGCAAAAACCTCTGCCCCACGGGTGATTTCACGGAAGACTTGACCGATCTTGGCAATAACGGTGCCGCCTTGAATTTTTGTCACCTGCAGTTTGCCGAGGTTGTACATCATGATGCCGATCGGTTTGTCGGTCTGCGGGTGCCTGATCTGCTTGCCACGGCTGAAAAGTCCGTAGCTGTCACCAACGGCGACCCTGTTGAGATCCTTCATTTTCAGAAAAACCAGGTCATTCTGGGTCAGCAGCACCCGGTTGTCGACCGAGTCGACCAGCGTACCGAGCGGTTTTTCGCTGGTGAGAATAAAGCCGGCGTCGCTGCCGGTCGATCTGATCGTCACCGCCTTTTCAGTTTTCGGCGTGGGGGCGGCCGGCGTTGTTGTCTGACCTGTTTTAACCGGTCGGTTTTTCTTTACGCCGGGATAGGCCGGGATGATTTCCAGACGACCGTCCAGAATACGGATCTTCTGTCCCGGAAAGATCAGGTGGGGATTGGTGATGTCCGGATTTTCGGCCCAGACATTCGGCCAGTAGTAAGGGTCATTAATAAAGCGCTGCGAAATGTCCCAGAGCGTATCCCCCTTTTTGATGGTGTAAATCTGCCCGTCTCCGGCAAATGCCGGCAGGGCCGTGGCCATGAATGTCAGCAGGATCAGCAGTGATAACCAGCGAAAAATAGTCTGTGTCATCGGTTTCCTCATAAGTAGAGTTTGACCTCAATTATTGCTGTGGTTTGTCACTTCGGTAAAGTTGCTGCGCTTCGGTGCTCTCTGGATAACGACTGCGCAATTGCTCAAGAGCTTCGTCCGCGGCATTATTCAACTGTTGCTGACGATAAATTCTGGCCAGCAGAACCAATGCTGCCGGAGCCCTTTCCTGGCCGTTGTCGTCGGCGATCACCTGCTGCAGATTGGCGGCCGCGGCCTGTCGTTTGTCTTGCGACAACTGAGCACTGGCCAGCCAGTAACGGGCATTCTGCGCATACTGGTGTTTCGGGTACTTGCTTAAAAACCTGCTGAAGCCGGTTTCCGCCGCCGCAAAGTGTCCGGCGGCCAGGTCGGAGAAGGCGGCCAAGTAGGTTGAGGCGGAGTTCGCCAGTGCCGCAACCTCTTGACGGATCGGTGCCGGGATGGTCATCGGTTCTGCCGGCGTTGCGGGAAACGGTGACGCGGTGGAGACCGGTGGCGGCTCGACGGTCGGACTCTGTGGCTCGTCAATGGTCGCTACGCTGGTCAGTGGTTTTTGCCGCAACTGACTCAATTGCAGTTGCAGGGTTTTGATCTGCTCGGCCTGCTGGCGCTGCTGTTGCTGCAGTTGAGCAAATTGTTGCTTCAGTGCGGCTGAAGGCTCGACCCGTGTCAGTGCCGGTACGCAGGCACTCAACAGAAACAAGCTGCAGAGGATGAGTGCCAGCCGACCAGCTGACAACGAGCACGGGATTTTCATTGTGGCCAGGTTCCTCAACATGGATTAATTTAAAGAAAATACTAATTTATAAAAATTATAGGCTTATTAACAGGTTGTCAAGTTTGAAAGAGCGGTGACCGGCTATTTTAACCGTCTGACCCGATCATGGTTTCAGCATGCCCGGCTTTTGGGCCGCCGGTCAAACTGAAAACAGTTGTGGTTGTTCCGTCGCTGACAGGCTGCTGTCTGCGGTCAGAGGGACTGCCGTGGCTTCAAGCTTTATGTTATGCTGCGCGGCGGAAAATGATCGAATCGAGCAGAAAAGGATTTACATGACGACAGCAAGACAATTGCAGCGACCGGAATTGCTGATGCCGGCCGGTGATCTGCAGAAACTGAAAACCGCCATCCGTTTCGGTGCCGACGCCGTGTATCTGGGAACCGATGATTTCGGACTGCGGGCCCACGCCGGGAATTTCAACCTGGAGCAGTTGCGTATGGCCCGGCAGTTGACCCGTGACGCCGGGGTGGCGATTTATCTGACCCTCAACGCATCGTTGCGCCCGGCTGAGTTCCCGGCCCTGCGGGAGCTTCTGGAAGAGTTGAAACCGCTCGATCTGGATGCCTACATTGTGGCCGATGCTGGGGTACTGACGACGATTCGGCAGGTCGATCCGCAACGTTCGATCCATCTTTCCACTCAAGCCAACAGTTGCAACCCGCAGGCGGCCGAGTTCTGGCGGGTAAACGGCGCCAGCCGCCTCAACCTGGCCCGTGAGCTGACCCTGGAGGATATCCGGGCTTTCGCCGGTCAGACCGGTATTGAGCTGGAATGCTTCGTTCACGGCGCCATGTGCGTGGCCCATTCCGGCCGCTGCCTGATTTCCGCGGCACTGATCGACCGCAGTGCCAACCGTGGTGACTGCGCCCAGCCCTGCCGTTGGAATTACCAGTTGACCGAACAGACGCGGCCGGATGAACCAATGGCTATCGAAGAGGATTTTCGCGGCAGCTATTTTTTCAACAGCCGCGATCTCTGCCTGGTGGAACAGTTGCCGCAGTTGATCGCCGCCGGGGTTCACAGTTTCAAGGTCGAAGGGCGGATGAAGAGCCTTTATTATGTGGCGACGGCGGCCCGGGTTTACCGTGATGCTATCGATCGGCTCAGTGCGGACCCGACCGATATCGATCCCGGTTGGCGCGAAGAATTGGAGAAAGTCAGCCATCGACCCTACGACACCGGTTTTCTGCTCGGGACCGACGACGCCAAAATCCATCCGCGCGATACCCACTACATCCGAACTCACGATTTTGTCGGTTTCGTCCGCCGTGACGACAACGGCCTCTGGGTTGAGGGACGCAACCGTTTTCTGCTCGGGGATGAGCTGGAACTGATCGGCCCGCAGATGCGGCAGGAAAAATTCCTTGCTGCGCAGATCTGCAATTTTGCCGGTGAAGCTCTGCCGGCCGGGCAACCGAACTACCAGCTGCGGATGCAACTGCCCGCCTGGGCCGAAGCGGGTGATCTGATCCGCCGTAAACGGCCGGAGGGCTGATGAAGCTGTTACTGCTGGCGATCTACCTGTTGATTTCTGTGCTTCGTTTTGCCCTTGACTGGCTCAATCTGCGCCATCGCCGACAGGCTCATCCCCCGCTGCCGCGAGCCTTTCACGGGCAGATCGATGAACAACGTTTAGCACGTAGCGAGGCCTATGCGTTGGCCGGGGATCGTCTCGGTTTTGTTGAGGGCTGTGTCGGTGTGCTGCTGACCCTGCTGTTTCTGTTCGGCGGACTGCTGCCTTGGTACGATCGTTGGGTGGACGGGCTGGTCGATGGTTTCATCCTGCAGGGGCTGCTGTTTTTCGCTTTGCTCCTGCTGGTGCAGATGTTGTTCGGTCTGCCGTTTTCCCTC
This sequence comes from Deltaproteobacteria bacterium, assembly GCA_013152145.1. Taxonomy (GTDB): domain Bacteria; phylum Desulfobacterota; class Desulfuromonadia; order Desulfuromonadales; family Geopsychrobacteraceae; genus Malonomonas. Next base: position 3,308 of record JAADGW010000150.1, on the reverse strand, counting down.
TACCGCAACTTTGTCCTCGAAGAACGTTTCGGCTTCAACCGGATGAGTTTCAGGCTCTGGTGTGCAGACCTGTTCAAGTCGCTGCTGGTCGGCGGCGTTCTGTTTGCCTTGCTGGCCGGCGGTTCCCTCTGGCTGGTCAGTGTCGCGCCCGATAGCTGGTGGCTGTGGGTCTGGGGTTTCTGGGCGGGGATGAGTCTGTTTCTGATATATCTCTCCCCGAACCTGATCGAACCGCTGTTTTTTAAGTTCTCCCCGCTGGAAAAACCAGGGTTGGAAACCCGCGTACGTGAGCTGCTGGCGAAGGTCGGGGTAAAAGCCGGTAAGGTTCTGCAGGTCGATGCTTCGCGGCGCAGCGGCCACAGCAACGCTTATTTTACCGGTATCGGTAACGTCAAGCGGGTGGTGTTGTTCGATACCCTGCTGGAGCAGCTGGAGGATGAAGAACTGCTGGCGGTGTTGGCCCATGAGCTCGGGCACTGGCGCTGCGGACATATCCGCAAACGGTTGATCAAAAGCCAGATTGTTGCTCTGGCCTGCTGCTGGCTGGCATTTACGCTACTGAACAGTCACCTGCTGCCGGGTCTGCTCGGGCTGGAACAGCTCTCTTTTGCCGGTCAGGTGTTATTGCTCGGCTGGCTCGGGTCTTTAGCCGGATTTTTCTGGACGCCGGTCAGTAGCTGGTGGTCGCGCAAACAGGAGCGTGAAGCGGATCAGTTCGCTGTCGATCTGGTCGGCAGCGGCCGGGAACTGGCCTCGGGACTGGTGAAACTGGCGCGGGAAAATCTGAGTAACCTGTTCCCGCATCCGCTCTACGTGGCCATCTATTATTCACATCCGGCGCTGCTGGAGCGGGTGTTGTGGCTGGAGTCACGAAAAAACTCCAAACGTTGAGGAGCTCACATCGGCTTTGCTCAGACTCACGGCAAATGTAACTATTCAGCAGCGCGATGGATGACCTCGCGCTGCCCACTCCAAGGGCCGCATGAACCCATCCCTGGGGCTTGACTGTCGCCATCCAGGCGACAGACACCCTTGTAAGTGGGCACCCCGAGGCCATCCTGATGGAATAGTTACAATTTTCTTAAATATCTGTCTTGTTTTGGCGGTGGGATTTTAGCTCAGGTAGGGCGGTGAAGGTGGCTCAAAATGATCCAGATGCAAGGCTTGCGACTGATGAGGAACGAGGCGTAGCTGGAAGCTACCTCGAATGACGAAGAACGAGCATAACGCAGCAGATGGATTGTTTTCAGCCGCCCACAAAAAAAAAGCGTGCCGACCAGGAGGGGGGGAGTCAGCACGCCAAATGTTTGTTGCTTGAGGCTTATATTACTAAAATAGTCAGAGTTTAGCAAGCGAAAAATGAAAACAATTTTCACTTGGCCGTGATTCCCTGTTTCAGCTGATTTTTTTCAGGCTGAGAAAGCGATTTTCGGCATCGACGGTGAGCTGGAATCGACCATGAATGCCATTGTGGGTGAGAAACGGTCGCAGTCGTGAAGCGGGAAACCGCAAGCGTCGCCCACACTCGGAGAGGACTTGGACCGCGCTGACCGAGCCCTGATAATGACGCAGAAACTGCTGCTGGCTGAGGTGAACACTGAAACGGAATTGTTGTTGCCGGGTTGTGGTCATCGAATCAGGCTGAAGGCGGCATTCGCCGTCCTGTTGGACAAGGTGATAAGGATATGCTGAGCTACAAAGTTATCGAAACCTGCCAGGTTGATGATCAGAGCCTGGAAGAAATTCTCAATGTCTGGACACGCCGGGGCTGGCACTTCGACGGCATCCACTTCGTCATGCGTGAAGCGAGTCGTCGACCGGCAATGGCCTTTGTCACGTTCACCCGTGAAGACATCGATCAATCCGAAAAATCTTCCTGATCGGTGTAGCGGATCGTGTGCTTCGGGTCGGAAGACGGACTCGCCCCGCAAAGCGGACAGCTCGGCTCAAGAGAATCTTCCTCAACGTAGGGATCGCTGACCAGTTCCCTCGGCACCCCGCTGCAGTCACAAAACCACTGGCGATAAACGGTCATCATAACCTCCTCGTCATACGGAATCGGTCACGGTAGTCCGTTCATTATAGCAGGGATTTTTCAGTAGGTGAGGCCGCCTTTTTGGCGGACCTTGCGCATGGTTTTATTGGCGACGTAGCGGGCTTTCTCCGCTCCCCGGGCGAGGGTTTTGCGCAGTCCGTCCGGGTCGGCGAGCAGTTCTTTGCGCCGTTCGGTGTAGGGGGCGAAGAAATCGCGCACGGTTTCGAACAGTTCCTGTTTGACGTCTCCGTAACGCAAACCCGGTGTCTGGTAACGTTTGCGCAGCTCGGCAGTTCCGGTTTCGTTGAGGAACAGGCGATAGATCTGGAAAATGTTGCAGCTGTCGGGATCCTTGGCCTCTTCCACCGGGGTCGGGTCGGTGACGATCCGCATAATCTGTTTACGCAGCGGTTTTTCATCGAGAAACAGGTCGATGGTGTTGCCGTAACTTTTGCTCATCTTGCGTCCGTCAAGTCCGGGAACAGTTGCCACATCGTTATCAATTTCCGGTTCCGGGACGGTGAACACCTCGCCATAATGATTGTTGTATTTGATGGCGATGTCGCGGGCGACTTCGAGATGCTGCTTCTGATCCTTGCCGACCGGCACCCGATCGCTCTGGAACAGCAGGATGTCGGCGGTCATCAGCACCGGGTAGGCGAACAGGCCGTGATTCGGACTGATCCCCTGCGCGACCTTGTCTTTGTAGCTGTGACAGCGCTCCAGCAGGCCCATCGGCGTAAAATTAGAAAGAATCCAGGCCAGCTCCTGCACCTCCGGAACGTCCGACTGGACCCAGAAGACACTCTTTTCCGGGTCCAGCCCCAAAGCCAGAAAATTGGCTGCCGCCTCCAGTGTCCCCTTGGCCAGCGTCTTACCGTCCAAGAGGCTGGTCATGGCGTGATAGTTGGCAATGAAGCAGAACAGCTCTTCCTGCTGCTGGTAATCGATCATCTTCTTCATCATGCCGAAGAAATTGCCCAGATGCAGAGAGCCGGAGGGTTGAATACCGGAGAGGACGCGCATAGATTGAACTCCAGATAAAATTTGACGGGGACAGAATTGAATTCTGTCCCCGATTCGATTGGAAAACGCGCTGAACTTAGCAGATCGGCTTAAAAAAGGTCAACGCTTTACTGCTTTCCAGCTAAAACTTGGGAGAAGTAACATATCGAACCACTCTTTACGTTACACACAATCACCTGAATCCGTGACCGGAAGTGCCGCAGATCACGTCCTGCCGGCCTCAAATCAAACGGCTGAGTTTTTCTTG
>JAADGW010000050.1 GCA_013152145.1 Deltaproteobacteria bacterium | reverse complement strand
CAGTTAACCTTCAGATCACTCTGTCCTGAAGATCTTGAGCAGGTTTCGGCCATCGACAGTCATATCGTCGGGAAACCGCGCCGGGGATTTTTCGAGAAGCGCCTGACGGTGGCCATGGCCGCTCCCGAGGCGTTTATCACCTGTGCCGCCTGTGCCGATGGGAAATTAAAGGGGTACGCATTTTCCCGGGTGCAGGACGGGGATTTCGGTTCTGCACAGACGGTTGCTGTTCTTGATATTCTTGGAGGAGTTGCTCCTGATGCGCAAGGGCAGGGGATCGGCAAAGCCTTGCTGAGCGGGATTGAACAGCGGATGGCGAAAAAAAATATCGTCACTCTGCGCAGCGAGATCGACTGGGCGGATCATGCCATGACCGGGTTTTTTTCGGTAACCGGGTTCAGGCTGGCGGCAATCCAGATCGTTGCCCGTGATACCTCGGCCCTGCCGGAAAGGGTTGAGGAAATATCGGCGGTGAAGATGGATAGTCAATGGCAGGTTCACGGTCCCGGCGGCAACGATTACGATACCCTCTGTCGTGACCAGGTGCTGATCCGTTCGCTGAAGGAAGAGGATCTGGCTGATATCGTCCACCTCGACCGGAAACTGTCCGGTCGGGACCGTAGCGTTTACTATCGCAGCAAATTTCAGGAAATGTTGCTGGAATCGGGTATCCGTGTTTCTCTGGTGGCGGAAAAGAAGGGCCTGGTTGCCGGTTTCATCATGGCTCGGGTCGATTACGGCGAGTTCGGCAAGTTGAGCCAGACCGCAGTGATCGACACCATCGGTGTTCATCCCGTGGAAAAGGGGACCGGCGTCGGTCGTGCGCTGCTTGCTCAACTGCTGGTCAACCTTTCGATCCTGCAGGTCGAGTCGCTGCACACCCAGATCCGCTGGAGTCAGGTGGATCTGCATAGCTTTCTGCAGCGCTGCGGCTTTGCGCCGTCCCAGCGGCTGGTGCTGACGAAGCAGATTGACTGAGACTGTCGTGACGGGAGTTTACCCATTTTGAACTGAGCAGCACAGGCAAAGGCAATTTGCCACCAAGACACCAAGAATACCGAGAAAAGCAATTTTTAACGGAGAGGTGCAGAGCTGGAGAGTACGCAGAGAAAAGCAAAAATCTGAGCAACTATTCAGCGGCGCGAGGCCATCTGGCTGAATAGTTACAAATCTGATTTGATTTTTTCCCTGAAAAGATCTTGATCTCCCTTGGTGTCTTAGTGTCTTGGTGGCGATCTTTTTTATACTATCGCAAACTGGAGGTGTCCCGTGGATGTTAGTAAATTTGCCGCTGTCGATTTTGCTCCGCCCCGTGTCTCTATCGAAGGCTCTCCAGAAACCGGCTTGCTCTTCTCATCCGCCATTCCCCTGCAGCCTTACAAAGAAAATCTTGGCCAGATGTTGCGCCACTGGGCGGAACAGACCCCTGAACAGATCTTCCTCGCCGAACGGCAGGCCGATGGTGACTGGCGACGCTTAAGTTACGCTGCGGTCGAGCGGCAGGTGGATGCCATCGCCCAGGCTCTGCTGAATCGGCGACTGGGTCCCTATCGACCGGTGATGATCCTCTCCGGCAATTCCATCGATCACGCTCTGCTGATGCTCGGTTGCTTTGTTGCCGGGGTACCGGTGGTACCGGTTTCGGTCCCTTATTCCCTGTTGAGCAAGGATTATCTCAAACTCCGTTTCGTCTTCGAGGAAATCTGTCCGGGGATGATTTACGTTGCCGATGCGGCCACGTTTGCCGCCCCCTTGGCCGGCCTTGATCTGGCCGGGGTGGAGGTGGTGGTCGGACGGGGTGAGCTGCCGGAGACTTTGACCAGCCCTTTTGCCGCATTGCTCGAAACCCCGGTGACCGCAGCAGTCGATCTGGCTTTTGCCCGGGTCGGTGCGGAAACTGTTGCCAAAATTCTCTATACTTCCGGTTCAACCGGTCAGCCGAAAGGCGTGATCAACACCCATGGTATGCTTTGCGCCAACCAGCAGATGCTGGCCCAGATCTGGCCCTTTACCGATCAGACACCGCCGGTACTGGTCGACTGGCTGCCCTGGAACCATACTTTCGGCGGCAACCATAATTTCAACCTGGTGCTCAGTCAGGGAGGAACTCTCTATATTGACAGCGGCAAACCGACGCCGGAACTGGTGAAACAGACGGTGAAAAACCTGGCCGAGATTTCGCCGACCATCTATTTCAATGTGCCAGTCGGCTATGCCATGCTGCTACCCTATCTTGAGCAGGATGAAGCTCTGCGCAACAATTTCTTCAAAAATCTGCAACTGATCTTCTACGCCGGTGCGGCCCTGCCACAGGATCTGTGGGAACGGCTGGAAAAGGTTGCGATTCAGGCGACCGGCAAAAAGGTGGTGATGACCTCCTCCTGGGGGGCAACTGAGACTTCACCACTGGCCACCGCCGCGCACTTTCCACTTGAAAAGGCCGGGGTCATCGGTGTCCCCTGCCCCGGCGTGACCCTGAAGATGCTGCCCAACGGCGACAGCTACGAACTGCGCGTCAAGGGTCCCAACGTCACCCCCGGTTATTTCCGTCGCCCCGATCTGACCGTCGCCGCCTTCGACGAGGATGGCTACTACCTGATCGGCGATGCCGGTCGGTTTGTCGATCCAGCTGATCCGGCCAAAGGGATCTCTTTCGACGGCCGGGTTGCGGAAGATTTCAAGCTGATGAGCGGCACCTGGGTGCGGGTCGGCCTGCTCCGAGTTGCGGTGCTGGCCGCTGTGCCGCTCTTGCAGTTTGCTCTGATCACCGGCCATGGTCGAGAAGAGATCGGTATTCTCGGCTGGCCGAACCTCGCCGTCGGCAAAGGATTGTGCAAAGATCTTGACGTGGATATCTCGACCGAAGAGTTGCTGCGTCGTCCCGAAATTGAAACCTTCCTGCGTCAGGCGCTGGAAAAATTTAACGCAGAACAGCAGGGTTCGTCGACTCGGGTCAGCCGCATCCTGCTGATGAGTGAACCGCCGGACAGTGACGCCAACGAGATCACCGATAAAGGCTACATTAACCAGCGGGCCGCTTTGCAGCGGCGCAGAGAGCTGGTCGATCAGCTTTACGCTGATCCGCCGGGAGTGGGAGTGATTGTGCTTTGAAAAAGGGGTAACTCGACCATTGTTGGCAGCAGAGGTTTTTTTTATATCGATGGTGTGTCGCTGGAATATCAGCACTTCAATCCGCCGCAAAGTGCCGACCTGACTTTGGTTTTTCTGCATGAGGGGCTCGGCTGTGTCGCCATGTGGAAAGACTTTCCACGGCAGGTTGCGCAGTTGACCGGCAGCCGGGTGCTGACTTACAGCCGGGCTGGCTACGGCGGATCAGATCCCTGCCCCCTACCACGCCCACTCTCCTTTATGCACGACGAAGCGCTGCATGTCCTGCCGAAAATCCTCGATGAAGCCGGAATCCAGAAGGCGATTCTGGTCGGGCACAGCGACGGCGCCTCAATCGCCCTGATCAACGCTGGTGGCGTAGCCGACGACCGGATCCGGGGACTGATCCTGATGGCTCCGCACATATTTGTCGAAGAACTCACCCTGTCCAGCATCCGCATAGCCAGAGCCGCCTACGAAACAGATGGGCTGCGCGAGCGGCTGGTCCGTTATCATGCTGACAATGTTGACTGTGCTTTCTGGGGCTGGAACCGGGCCTGGCTGGACCCGGCTTTTTCGGACTGGAATCTGGAAAACTACCTGCCGCAGATCAATGTCCCGGTCCTGCTGTTGCAGGGCGAGGAGGATAACTATGGCACGGCCCGGCAGCTGGAAAAGATCAGTGAACAGCTTCCGCAGCCGCCTGAAACGATTCTGCTGCCGGAATGTGGTCACTCACCTTTCCGTGACAGATCGACAGAGACACTGCAGTCGATTGCCGCCTTCCTGCAGAATCACTTCTAAATCTGGATTTTGATTGAACCGATGAAAATCGGCCCGTTCCCGATTTAATCTTGTTCCTGTTTCTTATTGAGCAGTTTAAAAGCCCGGTGCCTGAAAAACGACTGCTGGTTTCAGCATGAAACCAGCAGTCGTTTTTTCTCCATTTTCATAGATAAACACTGTTTTGAAATTATGTTTTCCCAGGGAAGTTTACTTTCGAAACTTAACTTTCTTCCTTGCCTGAAATGGTAAAAACCCACCCTGTTTATTTAGGAGTAGCGCTAAGAGGCCAAGTTAACAGTAGTAAGTTGATGAAGACCACTCTCGTTAGGTTTTGCAATGCGAAACTTAGTTTTAAATAACATTGTTTTACTTGTTTGATGTTACCTCACTCGCCTATAGATATTGGTTATGTAGTAAACAACTCAATAATTCCGACAAGGATTATTTATATCCTGTCCAGGCTTTAACGAGGAGACATGAAGAACCATAGCGTTGAGGTGGATCTGTCTGCTGGCGAAGCGGTATTGCGTTTTGCCCCGGTCTTCAATGTTGCGGTCCCTTTTATCGACCGCCATCTTCAGGAAGGTCGGGCTGATAAAATCGTGATCCGCACCAACCGGGGTGTCGAGGTCACTTATGCTGAGCTGGCCGAAAACGTCAACCGTTGTGGTAACGCTCTGCTCGATCTGGGGATCGAGCCCGGTGAGCGGGTCATCATGATCGTCAAGGATTGCGCCGAGTTTTTCTACTGTTTCTGGGGGGCGATCAAGGCCGGCCTGATACCGGTGCCGGTCAATACCCTGCTGCGGGCCAAAGATTACGCCTACATTATCGCCGATTCCGGCTGCACCGCGGTTGTCTATTCCCCGGAGTTTGCTGCCGAGGTCGAAGCCGCTCTGGGGCAGCTTGCCGAGCTGCCGGCCCATTGTCTTTGTGTCGAGGGGGAGGGTGGCAGCCTGCAGGCATTGATCAAAGCGGCTTCCGCCGCACTGGAGCCGGTTACGGCAACAGCGGAGGATGACTGCTTCTGGCTGTACTCCTCAGGCTCGACCGGCAGCCCCAAAGGCGCCGTGCACCGCCACCGGGACATGGTGGTGTCCAGCCAGTTTTACGGAGTTCAGGTTCTCGGTATTCAGGAGGATGATGTCTGTTTTTCGGCCGCCAAACTGTTCTTTGCCTACGGTCTCGGTAACGGTATGACCTTCCCGCTCTGGGTCGGCGCCAGCACCGTCCTTTATGATGCTCGTCCCACCCCCCAGTCCACGTTCGAGACCATCGAGCAGTTTAAACCGACCTTGTATTATGGTGTCCCGACTCTCTACGCCGCACAGTTACAGGTGCTCGAAAGTGAATCCCCCGATCTTTCTTCGGTCCGGCTTTGTGTCTCCGCCGGTGAAGCTCTGCCGGCAGATATCTTTAATCGCTGGCAGCAGCGGACCGGCCTGATTATCCTCGATGGTATCGGCTCGACTGAACTGCTGCATATTTTTATTTCCAACCGGACTGATGATGTCAAACCGGGCACCAGTGGCCGGCTGGTCCCCGGCTATCAGGCAAAGATCCTCAACGATGCGGCAGCACCAGTAGCGATGGGGGAGAGCGGTCAGCTCTGGATCAGGGGTGATTCCACGGCGCGCTGCTACTGGAACAATTCGGAAAAAACCGCACAAACCATGGTCGATGGCTGGCTTGATACCGGCGATACCTACCTTCAGGACCGGGAGGGTTATTTCCACTACTGTGGCCGTAACGACGATATGCTGAAGGTGGGCGGTATCTGGTGCTCGCCTTTCGAGATCGAGGCCAAGCTGATCGAACATCCCAGGGTGCTGGAAGCGGCCGTAGTCGGCAGGAGCGACACTGCCGGGTTAATCAAACCCGAGGCCCATATTATCCTGCAGAACCCGACCGAGGCTGGCGATGTCCTGACGGACGAGCTGCTGGCCCATTGCAAAACCGGTCTGGCTCCCTATAAATATCCACGCTGGTTCCAGTATGTGGCTGAACTGCCCAAGACCGCCACCGGCAAGATTCAGCGTTTCAAGCTGCGTGCCACGCTTGGAGATGAACAACCGATGTAACTTTCAGCACCCCGAGGCCATCCGGCTGAATGGATTACTTACCGTTTAAGCTTTCAACGACCGGGTCTGCAGCCTGACCGTCTGTCAGTCTGTAAACCCGGCTCGGCAACCTTTGGAGGACTCAATCATGACCGAAAAAGACCAGAACGGGATCTCAAGGCGCGATTTAATCATCAAGGGTGCGGTTGTTACTGCCGGACTGGCCGCATCGTCGGTACTGGTTCCGGCCCGGTTTGCCATCGGCGGCCAGGCCAAAGTCAAGGTCGGCATGCTGCTGCCCTACACCGGAACCTATGCCAAATTGGGCAGCAATATCCGGGATGCCATGCTGCTGCGCTTCGCTGAGGCGAACAATATGCTCGGTGGTCGGCCGATCGAGTTTGTCGATATCGACAGTGAGGCCAAGCCGGCCAAGGCGCAGCAGCTGACCGACAAGCTGATCAAGAAGGAGAAGGTCGATTTTCTGGTCGGACCGGTGCATTCGGTGGTCGGTATGGCGATGGTTAAAATGGCCCGGGGTAGTCGCGGTCCGATTACCGTCATCCCCAACGCCGGTGCCGATCAGTTGACCGGTGTCCTCTGCTCGCCCAACGTCTTCCGCACCTCTTTCTCCAGTTACCAGATGGGCTACCCCGGTGGACCGGCGATGCTCGAGGATGGCCACAAGCGGGTGGTACTGATGTATTGGAATTACGGCTTCGGCAAGCAGGTTGCTGCCGCTTTCAAAAAGTCGTTTCTGCCCGCCGGGGGAACCATCATCAAGGAGATCCCCACGCCTTTCCCGAAGGTCGATTTCCAGGCCTACCTGACCGAACTGGCGGCGCTCAAACCGGATGCGGTCTACACCTTTTACGCCGGCGGCGGGGCGGTCAAGTTCGTCAAGGATTTTGCCGCGGCGGGCCTGAAAAAATCGATCAAGCTCTATGGCGCAGGTTTCCTGACTGAGGGGCTTGGGGCTGCGCAGGGCGATGCGGCCGAAGGTGTACGTACCATCCTGCACTATGCTGACACCCTGGATAATCCGGCCAACCAGCGTTTCCGTGCCGCTTTCAAGTCCAGCACGGGGTCTTCGGCCGATGTCTATGCGGTACAGGGTTATGACGCCGGGGAGCTGATCCTGCGCGGGATGAATGCGGTGCAGGGCGATACCGGTGCCCGCGCCGAGATGATCGCTGCGATGGAGAGCGCTGAAATCGACAGCCCGCGCGGCAAGCTGCGTTTTTCCAAGTCGCACAACCCGATTCATGATATCTACCTGCGCGAAGTGGTCAAGGGCGAGAATCGCGTCGTTCGGGTCGCCGCCAAGGCTCAGGACGATCCGGCCACCGGCTGCTCGATGGCATAGGGTTGTACTCCCGTCCGGCGCAGTCTGCTGTGTCGGACTGGGTGAAATCTTCCCAACAGGCTGACAATGGAACTTTCTTTTTATCTGGTGCAACTTCTCAACGCCGTCCAGTACGGATTCCTGCTGTTTCTGGTTGCCAGCGGTCTGACCCTGCTGTTCGGGATTATGGGAATCATCAACCTGGCGCACGGCTCCTTTTACATGATCGGTGCCTATCTGGCCTACTGGTTGACCGATCTGACCGGTAACCTCTGGTTCGGTATCCTGCTCGGTCTGCCGATTGCCCTGCTGGTCGGCTATCTGGTCGAGCGTTTCGCCATCTCCTTTCTTTATCGGCGGGACCATCTCTATCAGGTGCTGCTGACCTTCGCCATGATTCTCATCTTCAACGAACTGCAGCAGATTCTCTGGGGCAGTGATGTCCACAGCGTGGCGATTCCGTCGCTGCTGGCCGGATCGATTCCGCTGACCGAGAACCAGAGTTATCCGGTTTACCGCCTGTTTATCTCGGCGGTCTGTATCGCTATCGCCGGTGGCATGTCGTGGGTGATCCAGAAGACCCGACTGGGGATGATGATCCGTGCCGGAGCGAGTAACCGCGAAATGGTTCAGTCGCTCGGCATCGATGTCAACCGGCTGTTCGCTCTGGTTTTCAGTTTCGGGGTGGCGCTGGCGGCCTTCGCCGGGATGCTGGCTGCCCCGGTCAGTTCGGTCTACCCGGGGATGGGGGAGAATGTGCTGCTCATCTCCTTCGTGGTGGTGGTGATCGGTGGCACCGGCTCGATCAAGGGAGCCTTCGTTGGCGCGATGCTGATCGGGCTGGTCAGTACCTTCGGCAAGGTGCTGCTGCCGGAAATGGCCAGCATCATGGTCTACGCGCTGATGGCGGCGATTCTGCTCTGGCGGCCCCGGGGACTGTTCGGGAGGGCTGCCTGAGATGCCGACCTCCTCCCGTTTTCTGCCGCTGCTGGCGCTTTTGGCGCTTGGGCTGTTTCCGCTGTCCGGTTCCGAATTCTATGTCGGGCTGCTGAGCCGTATCATCATTCTGGCTATTTTCGCCATGAGTCTCGACCTGTTGATCGGTTACACCGGCTTGGTCAGTTTTGGCCATGCTGCGTTTTTCGGTATCGGCGGCTACGCTCTGGCAATCGCTTTTCAGGATGCCAGCGTAATCCATCTCTGGCAGGCACTGCCTCTTTCGCTGGCGGCAGCAGCGCTGGCGGCGCTGGTGGTTGGCTGGATCAGTATCCGCACCAGTGGTATCTATTTCATCATGATCACCCTGGCTTTCGGCCAGATGTTTTTCTACTACTTCTTCGAGTCGCCCAGCTATGGTGGTGATGACGGGATCTTCCTGTTTTTAAAGCCGGTACTGATGGTCGGTAGCGAGGATATCCTCAAGCTTGAGCAGGAGAATAATTTCTACTATTTCGCCCTGACTTGTCTGGTCTCCGCTTATCTATTGCTGAAGATGATCCTGCGGGCTCCCTTCGGCAAGGTGATTACCGCGATCAAAGCCAATGAGCATCGGGTCTGCGCTCTGGGTTATTCGGTGAACCGCTATAAACTGGTCAGCTTTGTGATCGCCGGAACTCTGGCGGGACTGGCCGGTTTTCTCGAAGGGGCTCATAGCGGCTACGTCAACCCTTCTTATATGAGCTGGCACGAGTCGGGGATTGCCATCGCTATCGTCGTCCTCGGTGGGATGGGAACCCTTTATGGGCCGGTTGTCGGTGCTTTTATCATCGTGTTGCTGCAGGATTTTCTGCCTTCACTGACCGAGCACTGGCAACTGCTGTTCGGCGGGATTGTCATCGCTGTAGCACTGTTTCTGCCTCACGGTGTAACCAGCCTGCTGCCGCGCGTCCTCGCCCTGCTGCGAAGAGAGCAGAGTGATTCTTTGCCGCCGGAAGAAAAGCCGCAGGAGGCCGCTGATGGCTGATACGATTCTGCGTACCGATCGATTAAGCAAGAGCTTCGGCGGCCTGATTGCCACCGATAACGTCTCACTCGACTTCGAGCGCGGCCGGGTGCATGCCATCATCGGTCCGAACGGGGCCGGAAAGACTACCCTGATCAACCTGTTGTCGGGCGACCTGTTGCCCAATAACGGCCGCATTCTGTTCAACGGGCAGGAGATCACCCGCCTGCCGCCGAACCGGATTTCACAGCTGGGAATTGGCCGCAGTTACCAGAAAACCAACATTTTCGCTGAATTCAGCTGCTATGAAAACTGCTGGGTTGCTGCCCAGTCGCGGTTGAATAGTTCGATGCGCTTTTTTCGGCCGGCCAGTAGTTTGAAGGCGATACGGCAGCGGACCGAGCGGGCTCTGGAGCTCTGTGGCCTCAGTCGGCGTCACAACTGCCGGGCAGCGGCGATGAGCTATGGTGAGCAGCGGCAACTGGAGATCGGTATGATGCTGGCGACCGAGCCGGAGCTGCTGCTGCTGGATGAACCGCTGGCGGGGATGGGCAGTGAGGAATCGATCCAGGTGATCGAACTGTTAAAACGGCTGGCCGAGGAGCATACCCTGATTCTGATTGAACATGACATGGATGCGGTGTTTTCGATTGCTGAACAGCTCACAGTGATGGTGAATGGCCGGGTGTTGGCGACCGGAACGGTCGAGCAGATCCGCAATAACCAGGCGGTGCAGGAGGTTTATCTGGGCGAGGATGAGGAGACGGTCTGATGGTACGACCAGCGGTTCCGATTATCGAAGCTCACCAGCTGCACACCTATTACGGTGCCAGTCATATTCTGCACGGCATCAGTCTCAGCGTCCGGCCGGGAGAGACCCTGAGCCTGATAGGTCGCAACGGCATGGGCAAAACCACTCTGCTCCGCTCGTTGCTGGGCTTGACCCCACCGCGGCGAGGGACGGTGAAGATCTATGGCCGGGAGATGACCGGCGCGCCGCCGCAAAAGATCGTCCGGCAGGGGATCGCCTTTGTGCCGGAGGATCGCGGTATTTTCCCCAACCTGACGGTTAGAGAAAATCTGGTCATGGCCGCCCGCCCCGGGCCGAATGGTCGCAAGGACTGGGATCTGGCGCGAGTCCTCGAGACCTTTCCCCGTCTGGCGCAGCGGATGACCAACATGGGCAATCACCTCTCCGGCGGGGAACAGCAGATGCTCACCGTCGGGCGGGCGCTGATGACCAATCCCGAGCTGCTGATCCTCGATGAGGCTACCGAAGGTCTGGCACCGCTGATCCGCAGGGAGATCTGGTCGGTGGTCCGCCAGATCAAGCAGAGCGGTATCGCCACGGTGATCGTCGATAAGGATATAAAAGCACTGCTGGACTTGGCCGACCGGAACATCATTATCAGCAAGGGCCGGATTGTCTATGAGGGAAGTTCGCAGGAGTTGGCCGCTCATCCCGAGATCCACACCCGCTATCTGGGAGTCTAGGCGGTTATCGGACCATTTACGCTGCCGATCTGTAGCGCGGTTTGCTGGGCGCTGGAGGTCAAAGCAGGTTCTGCCCGGTCGTCGTTGCCACCAGCTTGCCATGTTTGACGCCCTTGGTGCCGATCAGCTCATCGGCGATCCGTTTAACCCGGCTGGCCTTGCCCTTAATAACCACAACTTCCAGACAGTGATGATGATCAAGATGGACATGCAGGGTCGAAACGATCTCCTCAAAGTGGGAGTGTTGGTGTTCGGTCAGTTTGTCCGACAGGTCACGGGTGTGATGATCGTAGACCAGGGTGACGGTGGCAACGGTCTGCTGATCGTCATCAGCCCATTCTTTTTCGACCAATGCGGCACGGATCAGATCGCGGATCGCTTCTGATCGGTTGACGTAACCTTTCTGGTGGATTATTTCATCAAACTGGCAAAGCAGTCGTTCGTCGATCGATACCCCGAAGCGGGTCAGGTCGGCCATAGTAAAACCTTATGGAAATAGAGAACCAGAGCAGAGAAAAAATATAATTTCAGGGATGAGAAGAAGGCTTAGAAATTGGTTTAACACATGCCGTTCAACAGGGCAAGAAAGTAAGAAAGATTGCCTGTGCTTAGACGTTTTGTCCACAGGTTGGGCACAGGTGGACCAACAAGATATAGTGTTTAATGGAAGATAAATCTACAAGATATAGTGTTTTTCACTTTTGACAAGGGGATATCTTGTGGTAGCCTCTGGGGCAATGTTTTCCCTGCCGCTTTGCTGATGACCGCTTTCGCCCGGGGATGCTGAATTGAATTTATTTTATTAAGCAAATGGTTCAGTCAGGGAGGACCAGCATGATCGAATTTATCCGCAAGCGGGACGGCCGGCTGGTGCCGTTTGAAGAACAGAAGATTGCTCAGGCGATCATTAAAGCGGTCCAGGCCGTCGGTGGTACCGATCTGCAGAAAGCTGCCGACATCACCCGTCAGGTCGGTGGTATTCTCTCGGTACTCTATAAGGATGACCGGGTTCCGACAGTGGAAAATGTTCAGGATCTGGTCGAGAAAATCCTCATCGAAAATGGCCATGCGCAGACCGCCAAGGCTTACATCCTTTACCGAAAACAGCACGAAAGCCTGCGGCAGACCAAGGAGTTCATGCAGGAATCGATCGAGGCGATCGATTCCTATCTGGTGCGCGAGGACTGGCGGGTTAACGAGAATGCCAACATGGGTTACTCGTTGCAGGGGCTGAACAACCATATTGCTGCCAATATCACCAGTAATTACTGGTTGAACAAAATCTACCCGGATGCGATCGCCGCCGCCCACCGCGAGGGGAGTTTTCATCTCCACGATCTGGGGATGCTGTCGGTCTACTGCTGCGGCTGGGATCTCAAGGATCTGTTGCTGAAAGGTTTCACCGGCGCCTACGGCAAGGTACAGAGCACCCCCCCCAGGCATTTCCGGGTAGCGCTCGGTCAGGCGGTCAACTTTTTCTACACTTTGCAAGGTGAGGCGGCGGGGGCGCAGGCGTTTGCCAACTTCGATACCCTGCTGGCACCTTTTATTGCTTATGACAATCTGCAGTATGCTGAGGTCAAGCAGAGCCTGCAGGAGTTTGTTTTTAATATGAATGTGCCGACCCGGGTCGGTTTTCAGACTCCCTTCACCAATATCACCATGGATATGATGGTGCCGACGACCATGGCGGACGAAGCGGTGGTGATCGGCGGTGAACTGCAGGATCGCTGCTACGGGGAGTTTCAGGCCGAGATGGACATGCTCAACCGGGCCTTCTGTGAAGTGATGATGGCGGGTGATTCCTCGGGGCGGATCTTCTCTTTTCCGATCCCGACCTACAATATCACCAAGGAGCTTGACTGGGACAGCGACCGTCTGCAGCCGGTCTGGGAGATGACCGCCAAGTACGGTATTCCCTACTTCAGCAACTTCATTAATTCCGATATGGATCC
>JAADGW010000195.1 GCA_013152145.1 Deltaproteobacteria bacterium | reverse complement strand
GAATTTTTTTCAGGGTGGCGATTGAGGGGCTGCTGCTGTTCTGCTCAATCATGGAGATGATACCGTTCGTGACATCAGCCCGCTTTGCCAGAGCACGTTGAGAAAACCCGTACATTTCACGGATAGTACGTAAGCGTTCGCCGATATTGATATCCACCTGCCGGATCTCACTTTCTTCTTCCTGATAGGGCTGGTTGCAGCCGGTCATTCTGTGCAATTCGCCTGGCAATATATCAGCCGATCAGGGAAATGTATAGTCATCGTACAAAATATTCGACGGCGAAATTATTTCCCGGCGGTCCTTTAGCCATAAATAGTGATTCTGTCGTCAACATGTCTGAAATTATAAACGTTTATCCTCTTTTTGCTGCGCACCGATCCCCTTCAGGATGACATGGGTGATCAGCCGGGCGGCATCCTCGAAATCGCCGGCGGTGAGCTCGGGTTTGCCGAGAATAATCTCTATCTGAGCGGAGAAATCTGCATAGGTCTGGGTGGTTGACCAGATCATAAAAAAGAGATGTCTGGGATCGATCGGATCCAGCCGTCCTTCAGCGATCCAGCTCTCCACCAGGCTGATATCTTCTTCGAGACGGGGGAGCAGACGGTTTTTTATATCTGCCGAAAGGTGCGGGGCGCCGTTGATGATTTCTGCGGCAAAGACTTTTGAACCGTTGGGCCGGGTCCGTGAAAGTTCAATTTTTCGCCGAATGTAGTTTTCAAGTTTGCTCGCCGGATCTTTTCCCGGCTGGGTAAGTAGCGCCATACTGTCCATCCAGATATCAAGGATATTCTGCAGCACTTTCTGGTACAGCTGCTGCTTGGAGGCAAAATAGTAGAGCATATTCTGCTTCGACAGGCCGGCACGCTCGGCAATCGTATCCAGGGTCGCGCCGTTATACCCGAACTGCGCAAAGACCTCTTCTGCCGCTTTTAGAATCCGGCATTCATGCTTCTTGCGACTGCGGGAATATTGCGTCATTTTCGGTTTTACGGTTGATTTGTTGCTCATTTCATATTCCTGTCGGAACAGCATGTCTGTCCGTCTATTTTTTTGACCAGTATGTATTTCAGAGAGTGGATTTTCGATGAAAGGATCTTCCGACCGCCCTCCCTTGTGCATGATCTGCATGTCAGTTTACCATCGTAGCAATTTTTACCAAACAGTTAAACTCCGTCCTGATCATTGACCTACCTAATATTTGAAATTCCAGATGTTTTTATTGATTAAGTACTGCCGAGACTGTCCACAATTGCAGCAGTTTAATGGTTGGAGGAAGGAGGAGTCTGCGGTGAATCTGTATCCTCTTTTGTTCTCGTCGCCGTCTTATCGGGAATCAGGAACTGACAGAATTATAAATAAACGTTAAGAGTGTATAAAAAATTAAACGGAATTTGAAAATTTTCTTGACAGTGTCGGCAACGTGACATAATTTTACCAAACGGTCAAACAAACAGTGTTTGATTAATAGTAACAACCAAAACATTTTTTTATTTAGAATTTTAGTAACTATTCAGCCGGATGGACTCGCACTGCCGAATGGTTACGAATTTTATTGAATATTTTTCTGCCATGGGGGCAGGGGAATTCAACAGTGGTCACGAGGTCGTCTGCTGGGGACTTGCCACCTCACGGCGCAGGCATTTGCAGGGATTGAAACTGTTTCGATTTCAGAGAAACGGGCGATTTTTGCAAAATAGCTCACAGGAGGAACAAAATGTCAGACCTTAAATTGAGGCGGGACAAGTCGCGCATCACTGAAGTGGGAGAATTTGTCGAACTGGAAGCCGGACCGGATGTCGTTAACAGCCCGCTTTACAACGAGGACATTGCCCCGACAGAGATCGGCCAGAGAACCTGGACTACATGGAATATTGCCGCGCTGTGGGTCGGGATGGCCATCTGCGTGCCGACCTACACGCTCGGCGGGGTACTGACCTCCTACTTCGGGCTGGATGTGACCGAAGCGCTGATTACCATCCTGCTGGCCAATATCATCGTGCTGGTTCCCCTCACGCTCAATGCCTATCCCGGGACGAAATTCGGTGTGCCGTTTCCGGTCTTGCTCCGCTCTTCCTTCGGGATATTCGGCTCCAATATACCGGCCCTGATCAGGGCAATGATTGCCTGTGGCTGGTTCGGCATCCAGACTATGTTCGGCGGTATGGCGATACATCTGTTGTTTTCAGCCATGTCGGACAGTTGGGCCAGTCTCGGCGGCACCGGGGAAGTTATCGGCTTTTTTATTTTCTGGGCGCTGAATGTTTTCGTCGCGATCCGGGGGTCGGAGTCGATCAAATGGCTGGAAACGCTTTCCGCCCCACTGTTGCTGGCGGTCGGCATCGGTCTGATCTTCTGGGCCTCTCCGCAGATCGATATCACCCAGCTGATCGATGCACCCCCCAGCCGCCCTGAGGGGGCTTCGGTCTGGAAATATTTCTTTGGCGGACTGACGGCGATGGTCGGCTTCTGGGCGACCCTGTCACTGAATATTCCTGATTTCAGCCGCTTTGCCAAGTCGCAGAAAGATCAGATCTGGGGTCAGATCATCGGCCTGCCGCTGACCATGTTCCTCTTTGCCACCCTGGGAGTGATTCTGACGGCTGCCTCCACCAAGCTGGTTGGCGAATCGGTCTCGGACCCGATCTCACTGATCGGAAAAATCGACAGCCCTTTCTGGGTCATTCTGTCGATGCTGATTATCATTATTGCAACCATCTCAACCAATACTGCAGCAAATATTGTTTCACCGACCAATGATTTCCAGAATGTTTTTCCCAAATATATCAACATGAAGCGGGGCACCCTGCTGACCGGTCTTGTCGGCATTCTGCTGATGGCCTGGGAACTTCTGCGGAAGCTGCAGTGGGTGCAGTCTGATGTCAGCGTCGAAAGCATGTATTCCAACTGGCTGCTCGGCTATTCGAGCATGCTGGGACCGATTGCCGGGGTCATGATCGTCGATTATTTCATCACCAGAAAACAGCGGATCAATCTTATCGATATCTATAAGACCGGCGGGGAATATCCCAACTTCAATGCCGCCGGCCTGCTGGCCTTCTTTATCCCGGTTGCCCTGACCGTGATCGCATTGATAACCGGTCAGATGATGTGGTTCTACGATTACGGCTGGTTCACCGGGTCTGCGCTCGGCGGTGTCCTTTACTGGCAGTTGACCAAGCAGGGGCTCGGCCAGATCCGGCAACCGGAAAGCCGGTAATTTGACTGTTCCCTGAAGCTGAAGAGATAAAGTCCACCGGGCATTTCGCCCGGACAACATCAATTGGTATGTATTTTCCCAAGGAGTGCGATCGATGATTTACAGGTTACTCAAAAAACGGCTCAACAGAATCTTAACCGTATTGACCCTGATAACGGCATTCGCTGTCTGCGGCAGCGTCGGCAATGCTGTGGCGGGATCTGCGCAGTGGCAATCGAGCAACATCCAGTACCTTTACGGGAACAACTTCAAGCTCGGCGACAAGACACGATCGACCATTACCTTCGAGCACGCCAACGGCTGGAAGTATGGCGACAACTTCTTTTTCGTCGATATCGGCAATGCCGACCGCAGCGGGAATACCACCCAGACGAATCTTTACGCCGAGTTTTCACCCCGTCTGAGCCTTGGGAAAATCACTGGCAAAGACCTCTCTTTCGGCTTCGTTAAAGACATTCTGCTGGCCGGAACACTGGAGGCCGGCGAAGGGTTTCACAACCAGCTGTACGGGGTCGGCTTCTCGCTTGATCTGCCGAAGTTTGCGTTTTTCGAACTGAATATCTATGTGCGGGACAACCTCAATCAGGATGGCACCACTTATCAGATCACCCCGGTCTGGGCGCTGCCGTTCTCGGTCGGCAAGGTCAAGCTTCTGTTTGAAGGTTTTGTCGACTATGCCGGCAAGGAAGGGACCGCGGTTGCCAACTTTGACGCCCAACCCCGGCTGCTTGTCGATGTCGGTAATTTCTGGGGTGCCCCCGACAGCCTCTACGCCGGAACCGAATATATCCACTGGCACAACAAATTCGGTGTCGATGGTGTTGATGAGCGCGTCTTCCAAGGCATGCTGAAATGGGTTTTTTAATCCCGTCGCCGCCCGGTGGAACGCTGCCGGGCGGTTCGGTAAGCACATCGTAACTATTCAGTAACGCGATGGATGACCTCGGGGTATCCACTTCAGGGGCCGCATGAACCCATCCGTGGGGCTTGACTGTCACCGTCCAGGCGACTGTCAAGCTTGAAGTGGGCACCCCGAGGTCATCTGGCTGAATAGGTACAGCATATCAATTGAGGATTTTGCGGAGGCTTGAACAGTGGAACAAAACGAAAATTTTGCAAGTATGCCGAAGGGGTTCAGCCTGGACCAGGCCATTGCCGAAGCAGAGCGCTGCCTTCTCTGCCACGACGCCCCCTGTTCCACGGGGTGTCCTGCCGGGACCGACCCGGGAACCTTTATCCGCAAGCTTCGGCTGAAAAATATAACCGGTGCGATTCGAACCATTAAAGAGAACAACATTCTCGGTGGGGCCTGTGGTGTCCTCTGCCCGGCGGCAAGACTCTGTGAACAAGAATGCTGTGCGACTGAAATCAGTCGTCCGATTGAGATCGCCAAAATTCAGCGCTGTCTGATTGAACACTCCTGGGATCGTGGCCTCAAGCTTTTGTCGGCCCCTGAAAAGAACGGATCACAGGTTGCGGTTGTCGGGTCGGGGCCTGCCGGGCTCAGCTGTGCAGCGGAGCTGGCGAAACGGGGGTGTCAGGTCACCATCTTTGAAGCCCATTCGGAGCCCGGGGGAGTGATCCGCTACGGGGTTCCGTCGTACCGCTATGATGCCGATTTCTTTGCACATGAGCTGCAGGAGATCAAGTCCCTGGGGGTAGAGATCCGCTGTGATGCACCGATCCGGGGAGAGGGTGAAGCCGAAAGGCTGCTGCAAAACGGCTATGCTGCGGTTTTTCTTGCAACCGGACTCTGGGGGGCTGCGCGATTGAAACCGGAAGTGGCGGATGTGGATGGCCTGCTGAGTTCGGTTGAATTCCTGGCGTCATTGCGTGATGGGCAGCTTGAGGTTCTCCGTGACCGGATCAAGGGCAGTACAGTTGCAGTCATCGGCGGTGGTTCCGTCGCCATCGACTGTGCCGAGTCGGCAGCAAAACTGGGAGCCCGGGATGTTTATCTGGTTTATCGCCGCTCCTTTACCCAGATGCCGGCGGAGAAGAGTGAACAGATCGAGGCGCTTGAGTCCGGAGTCCATTTTCTGGTGCTGAATCAGCCGGTTGATTTCGTCATCAATCATCACCGGAAGATCGAGGCAATCCGGTTGGTTCGGACGCGCTTGGCAGAGACCTCAGGGAACGGCAGAAGGACGCCTGAAACGATCCCGGGAACAGAGTGGGTGCTGAATGCAGACATTGTTATCGAAGCCATCGGCAATCGGGCGGTGACAGATTCTTCCCGCTGGTACCCCAATGTTCAGGTGGATGGTCAAAGGCTCATCCAGACCGACTCCTCCACCTGCCGGACTTCGGTGGAGGGGATTTTCGCCGGCGGTGATATTGTCCGTGGACCCGGCCTGGTGGTTGAAGCGGTTCAGGACGGAAAAACGGCCGCCAGGGGCATTATGGAATATCTTGCGGGGAAGGAAGTGTGACTGTGGCCAATCAACCGATCGATTTATCAGTAGATTTTTGCGGGGTTAAATTCAAGAACCCTTTCCTGCTCTCCTCTTCGCCGGTATCGAACAGTGCAGAGATGGTTGCCAACGCATTTGAGGCCGGTTGGAGCGGTGTCGCCTTTAAAACCCTGAATTCCGACCGGGTCCGGATCGTCCATCCCTCTCCCCGCATGAACCCTTATCACTACGGCAGCAAACGCCTGGTCGGCCTGCAGAATGTCGAACAGATATCTGATCGGCCGCTGCGGGACAATCTGCTCGATTTTCTTTATCTGAAGAAAAACTATCCGGATCGAATCATCATTTCCAGCATCATGGGATTTTCCAACGACGAGTGGGCCTATCTGGCGAAAGCCTCGGAGGACAACGGGGCGGATATGCTCGAACTCAACTTCTCCTGTCCACATATGACGATTGAAGGTTCCGGGCACAAAGTGGGGCAGGCCAACCATCTGATCGAGAAATTTACCGAGACGGTCAAAAAATCGGTTTCGATTCCGGTGCTGGCGAAAATGACGCCGAATATCACCGACATGATCGAGCCGGCCCTTTATGCAAAGCAGGGCGGGGCCGATGCCATCGCCGCCATCAACACCGTCCGCGGCATTTCACAGATCGGGCTTGATGACTGGACCGCCAGACCGAAGGTGGCCGGCATCGGGGCGATCAGTGGAACTTCGGGACCAGCGGTCAAACCGATCGGGCTGCGCTTCATCGCCGACCTGGCCAAATGCGAAAAGCTTGGGCTGCCCCTCTCCGGTCAGGGTGGAATCGAAACCTGGATCGATGCCCTCGAATATATTCTGCTCGGATCCTCCACTGTTCAGGTGACCACCGGGATTATCCACTACGGCTATCGCATTGTCGAGGAGATGATCGAGGGACTTTCCGACTACATGGCCGAGCGTGATGTCGAACGGGTGGCCGACCTGGTCGGCAAGGCCCTCCCCACATTGCAGGAGACCGACAAGTTTGATCTCAACAGCCAGGGGATCGCCAGCTATGATCTTGATCGTTGTGTCGGCTGCGGACAATGCCTGATCGTCTGCAACGATTCCGGCGGTCAGGCACTTGAGTGGGACTCGCAGACCCGGCGTCCCCGCCTGATCGAGGATAAATGTCTGAGTTGCATGGTCTGCAGTTTCGTCTGTCCGGTTTCGGGCCTGATCACCTATAAAAAACAGCCTTCCAGCTGGCAGCGGCGTGAGACCGCTGTGATAGGAACAGAGCTTGAATCCGAGCTCAAACTGGAACCGATCAAAAAGATGCCAGGGAGTCTGATATGAGCCTATTGATCAAAGATGGACTGATTGTTACCTCCAGCGGAAGTTATACGGCTGATGTTCGGGTTGAAAACGGCAAAATTGTCACAATCGGAGCCAATCTCCGCTGTGCGGCGGACGAGGTCGTCGATGCCGCCGGCAAGTATGTCCTGCCCGGGGCGATCGATCCTCACACTCATCTTTGCATGCCGTTTATGGGAACCTATGCTCAGGATGATTATAAAAGCGGGACGATTGCAGCGGCTTGCGGCGGAGTGACCACGCTGGTCGATTTCCAGATCCAGCAAAAAGGGGAATCGATCCGCCAGGGTCTCGACCGGAAGATGGCCCTGGCTGAAGGCAACGTTGCCGTCGACTATTCGCTGCATCCAGCAATCACCGATCCACGCCCCGAGGTTATCGCTGAGGTCGAAAAAGCGATCCTTGAATACGGCACACCGAGCTTTAAAATCTTCATGGTCTACGACTTTCGCGTCGATGACGCCACCATGATCAAACTGCTCGAACAGACCCGCAAACATGGCGGCCTGGTTCAGGTTCATGCCGAAAATCCTCACATCATCCAGCATATGAACGAGAAATTGGCGCGAGAAGGAAAGCTGACCCCTTATTACCACGCGGTCAGTCGACCGAACATCGCCGAGGAAGAAGCGGTGGCGCGAGCCGCGCGGCTGGCAGAATTTACCGGGTCGCAGATCTACATCGTCCATCTCTCGTCACGCGAAGGGCTGGCCCAAGTCAAGGAATTCCGCAGCCGGGGGGTTGGCATCCATGCTGAAACCTGTCCGCAGTATCTGCTGCTCGATGAAGAACGTTACAAGGAGCCTGATTTCGGTGGAGCCAAATATGTCATGTCGCCGCCGCTGCGGACCCGGGAGAGCAACGAGGCGTTATGGGCCGGCTTGAACTCCGGTGATATTCAGGTCATGTCAACCGATCATTGTCCGTTTGACTTCCATGGCAAGAAAGACATGTTCGGCAAGGATGACTACAAAAAGATTCCCAACGGTGCCCCGGGAATCGAAACTCTCCTGCCGCTGCTTCACTCAGAAGGGGTCGTCAAAAAGCGGATCAGTCTTGAGAAGCTGGTCGATCTGCTGTCAACCCACACCGCAAAGCTGTTCGGTCTTCAGGATAAGGGCGCCATCGAGGTCGGCAAGGATGCCGATATCGTTATTTTCGATCCGGTCCGCAAATTCACGATCGCTCAGAGCAAACTGCATATGAATGTCGATTATAACCCTTACGAGAATGTGGAAGTCACCGGGATGCCGGAACTGGTCTTCTCCAGAGGGATGAGGGTTGCCGAATGGCGACAGGACCGGGTCGAATTTGTCGGCGTGCCGGGTCATGGACGGTTCGTGAAAAGAATTCC
>JAADGW010000076.1 GCA_013152145.1 Deltaproteobacteria bacterium | reverse complement strand
GACAGTTTATTGTTGTATTTCTCTGACCCGATGGCGTCGGTATGTCCATTGATCCGGATCAGAAACCATTTTTTCTCTTTTCGCAACGCTGCCGCAACTTCGGCAACCGCCTTGATTCCCGCTGCCGACAATGAGTGCTGATCGAAGGCAAAATTAACATCATCAAAGCGGAACTTTCGATAAACAACTGTCTTGATCGGTTTCAGCGCCTTGAAATGTTCTTCAGGCTGTGCCTTGGCGAGCGGCACCGGAGACGCTACGGGGCTCACGGGAAGAGTTGCCGGTGACGCTTGAGTTGCCAGTTTGATCTGGTTTTCCGGCTCAATAATCAGCTTCTCCTCTCCAGGGTTGACCGGTAGTTCGGTGGCGATCTTCGGCTCCGGTTTGCCCAGCCGGGACATTGGCAACAATGGCGTTATGGTCCTGAATTTTGGTTTTTTTACAGCCGTCGAAGGTTTGCTCTGCGGAAGAACCGGCTCTATAATCCGGGGAATCGGCTTGGTAAAGGTGCCGATGCCCTGACTGGTAGAGATCCCGATAAGAAATCTCCAGTCGGCAGAAGCATCGGTAAATCCGGCGCCAAAACCGGCATGTAGTGTCAGGTGGGGGGAGAAGAAATACTGAAAGCCGGCCATCATCTCCATTTCGTTATCAAGGTCCGCCCGGCGTGCAGTCGCCCCCTCCAGCTCCGCGATCATGCGTAAGCGGGCCAGCGGAAAGTATTCAATTGCCGCTGCCGCAACAACCTGGTCATCGTCACCATAACTGTCATCATTTTTCAGAAAACCGGCATTTAAATGCAGCCCGAACCGGCCTTTTTTCAGCGTCAGGATGGTTCTTGCGAGCAGATCGGTTTTGCCGTCTCGCGCAGCAT
This sequence comes from Deltaproteobacteria bacterium, assembly GCA_013152145.1. Lineage (GTDB taxonomy): Bacteria > Desulfobacterota > Desulfuromonadia > Desulfuromonadales > Geopsychrobacteraceae > Malonomonas. Next base: position 11,492 of record JAADGW010000076.1, on the reverse strand, counting down.
CATCAGAAATGCGACGTTGTGCCTGCAGATCGAGAGCCAGTTTGTACGGGGAGGAACGTTTGCCCAGAATACGTGCCTTAAAACCAATGTCCGCATATCCCCTGCCGCTTTGAGTTTCTTCGCCGTTGAAAAGCAGGTTGGGAAACGACCCGTAGACCTCAAGAAAACTCCCGAGTCCCATCGTCAGACTGACCGGGATAATGGTTGCCCCATTGCTTGCCGCTTGCTTTGAACCGTTTAACCAGAGACCGATTGAAATGTTGCCGGAATCGAGCGTATCGGCCGTGGGCTGACTTAACAGGCCGCTGACACCGGACTGAGTCGGGGTGGCATAGGCCGACGTTGCTTGCAGAGTCATCAGTCCGAACAGAACGATCAGCGCGGTAAAAACGGTTGATTTTGTTGGCAAACTGAAATTCAAAGTTAACAAGCCTCAAGCTGAATTAAAGTCGGCTTCAGTAAATTTTTTTAAAACTCGATGGTCACCGAAGCCACAAATGGCGTACGCCATAAAACCAACCCATCAATTTGCATGCCAGGTTAATGTAGAAATTCTCAAGCACCGGAAATCACGTAGAGTTTACACTAAAATAAGAATTTATTTAACTAAAAATACTAATTTTATTCGTGATTATTCAGTCAGATGACCTCGGGGTGCCCACTTCACGGATGTCTGGCGCCTGGATGGCGGCAGTCAAGCCCCAGGGATGGGTTCATGCGCGGCCCTTGGAGTGGGCACCCCGAGGTCATCCATCGCGTTGCTGAATAGTTACTTTTATTCAAGTGAAATAACTTACCGTCGCAAAATAACGGTCCGCACATAAAAAAAGCCACCTACGTAAACGCAAGTGGCTTTTAGCAAAATGTGGGTATTTTCAGTTGTCAACCCGCTCGCGGAGCTCCTTACCTACCTTGAAGAAAGGAAGCATCTTTTCTTTGACCTGGATGACTTCGCCGGTTTTAGGGTTGCGGCCCATGTAGGCCTTGTAGTCTTTAACCATGAAGCTGCCGAAGCCACGGATTTCAATCCGATCCTTGTCGATCAATGCCTGGGACATGGAATCAAAAATCAAATTGATGATCTGCTCTGATTTTTTATAGGTCAGGTTTTTTTTGACCGACAGTGCTTCCACCAGTTCAGACTTATTCATAGTGCCCCCTGGAGGTTTGAATGATAGATGCTAACGACGACTATACAATATGCTATCAACATGTCAATAAGGGTTGCACAAGTTTCAAGCAGTTGGACACTTCAACGGCATTAAATGATGGTAAACGGCGAAAGTGTCCAGATAACTTTTGCATCATCGTCGCCGACATTATCCCAACGGTGTGGCAGATGCGATTTGAAAGAGAGGCTGTCTCCCGCTTCCAGTTCATAAACCTCATCGACAATTGTCATCCGCAAACGCCCCTCCAGAATATAGATCAACTCATCGCCGGGATGGTACATATTCTGCTGGCCGCTGCTTCCACCCTTCTTCACCGTACAATAAAATGACATGAACTGAGGATCACGCAAACCGGAAGTAAACGACTCCGTGTGCATATTGTGCTCATCATCATAAACGGTTTTGTCACGTTCCCCCGGATGGGTATGTACGACCTCGTGCGACGTCGAAACATCTTCAACAAAATAGTTGATGCTCTTGTCAAACACCGTTGCCAAACGCATCAGTATTTCGACCGAGGGGATCGTCAGTCCGCGTTCAATCCGTGAGATCATATTTGAAGACACCTGCGATTTCTCCGCAAGAATCTGGATCGTCATATCCTGTTTGAGGCGGATCTCTTTCAATTTTTTTCCAACAATTTTCTTTACCTGCATTATTTTATCTCCAGCGCAGCTGACATTAAACGTTCGGCGGCGGCGAAACCACCCAGAGGATTTTGGCTTGCTGATGGCTGCTGTTTTTCCAGCTGTGCGGCAACGAAGCTTTGAAGCCGATAGAATCACCCTTTTCCAGGCAATATCTCTCTCCCTCGATGAGGAACTCGAGACTTCCTTCCAGCACCGTGGCGAACTCTTCGCCGGTATGCACCATCCCTCCCTCGCCGCTGTCACAATAGGGTTCGAGGGTGTCGACAAACACGGAAAAACCAGGATCGCGCAAGCCCTGAGTCAAACTGTTGATCTGATGTTTGTCTTCAAAAAAGAAGATCGGCTCACCCTGATCGGCAGGGGTATAAACAACCGTACTGCCCTTTTCGGCCTCCTCAACAAAATAACTGAGGCTCAAGCCGAGCGCATCAGCCAGCTTCATCAGGATCTCTACGGACGGTGTCGTCAAACCCCGTTCAATTCTTGAGATCATATTCGAGGAAACCCGTGACATCATCGCGAGTTGCTGTATGGTTTTATCCCTTTTTAAGCGAGATGATTTCAGCTTTCTGCCGATTAGTTTTTTGACCATTTCAAAACACTCCATCCGATTTTTAAAATCATGTTTTATCACCACATTTTTTATCTGTCAATCTATATATGGGATTAAACAGGCACAAAATGGTAGTCGAGTTAAGAAGTTAAGGAATTCTCTCGCTTGTCAACCAGGCCGTTAGACATGGTTGACAGGATCGGGATGAACGTATAATCTTCCGCAAAATCGAAAGGAAATAATATGATGAACAAACACATCTTACAAATCATCGAACGTTCCAGTCAGGGTGAACTCCTCGATATTGCAGACTACCAACAGATTCTGACGGCCAAGGGAGCGGATCTGACAACCTTTATGGCCGGGGCGCACGCACTCAAAGAACAGCATCTGGCCGACCGCATTGACCTCTGTTCCATCATCAACGCCAAGTCGGGTCGTTGTGCGGAAAATTGCCGGTTTTGCGCTCAATCAGCACATCATCAAACCGATACTCCGGTCTATCCACTAAAATCGCCGGAAGAAATTCTTCAGGGGGCAAAACAGGCGCAACTGGAGGGCAATCATTGCTATGGGATTGTCACCAGCGGGACCCGCATTAAACCGGGAGATGAGTTTGAAAGCCTGCTGAGTGCCCTGCGCCAGATCGCCCGGCAGACCCGTATCAAACCGTCCGCATCGCTCGGTATTCTGGACCCGGCGGCGGCAAAGGCGCTGGCTGACGCCGGTTGTCAAACCTATCACCACAACCTGGAGAGCCCGCTCCTTCTTCCCGGAAATCTGCACCACTCACGATTATCAGGAAGATATCGACACTGTTCGCTGCGCCAAAGCCGCCGGGATGGAGGTCTGCTGTGGCGGCATCTTCGGTCTTGGCGAATCACTCGACCAGCGGATAGAACTGGCGCTCACCCTCAGGGAACTCGATGTCGACTCGGTCCCGCTGAATTTTCTCAACCCGGTCCCCGGCACCCCGCTGCAGGATGCACGGCTGTTGACACCGATGGACTGCCTGCGCATCATCTGCCTTTATCGTTACCTGTTGCCGAGCAAAAGAATCACTGTTTGCGGCGGCCGCGAGACCAACCTGCGCGAATTCCAGTCGGCAATTTTCATGGCGGGAGCCAGCGGCACCATGATCGGCAACTACCTGACCACCGTCGGCCGCAACCGTGAGATCGATCTGCAGATGATAAAAGATGCCGAGGTCACCATCAATGTCTGCAGCTGAGACACCGCAGGGCCTGTTCATTACCGGGACCGATACCGGGGTCGGCAAAACGCTGGTTGCGGCGGCCCTGGCCAAACTTCTCAGCGAACGTCACATCAACGTCGGCGTCATGAAGCCGGCGGAGTCCGGGGTTGACGATCCGCGACAGCTGGGTGCCGACGCGAAGCTGCTGAAATGGGCCGCCGACAGTCCCTTGCCGGATGCACAGATCTGCCCGTACCGTTTGCGGGCACCACTGGCACCGGCCGTCGCAGCAGCGAAAGAAAAAATCCGTATCGACTACAGCAACCTCGTCCAACAGGCGCAGCAGATTATTTCAGATCACGAGTTTACCCTGATTGAAGGCGCCGGCGGTCTGATGACGCCGCTTGCCGGCGGTCTGTTGATGGCGGATTTTGCCCGGGCGATCGGTCTGCCGCTGCTGGTTGTCTGTCGCCCCGACCTGGGAACCGTCAATCATACCCTGCTGACCCTGTTTTCGGCCCGCAACATGGATCTGCCGACAGCCGGTTATCTGATCAACAATATGCCTGTCCGCAAAACCGCGGCAGAAGAAACTGCCGCCCATACCCTCGCCTCTTTGACCTCGGAAGAGTTAGTCGGAATCCTGGGCGCGGTTGAGGGAGATGACCGGCGGAAGGTGGCGCAACTGGCGGAACAGATCGCGGCGCTGCCGACGCTGTCGTTACTGGCGAAATATCTGCCGACAGCATTTGCCGAAAGGTAAAGCTTGCCAGAGCAGTGAATTGTCGCTTCGTTATCGCCTCAGGCGGCGCAGCAGACCGGTATCAGCTGGTCATGCCGGTCTGTTTGAGATCGATGGTTTCGCGGATTTTCGTCAACAGTGCCAAGGGGGCGATCGGCTTGTTGAGGAGAGGAATATCGTCGGCAACCAGGCCTTGATCGCGCAGTGCGTCAAAGGCATAGCCACTGATAAACACCACCGGGACATCGGTCCGCTTGCGGATCTCTTGATAAAAGTCGCTCCCTTTAATCCCCGGCATGACAACGTCGGAGAGAATCAGGTCCACCTCTTGTTTTTTGGAATCCAGAGTCTGGAGCGCAGAATCCGAGCAGTTGCCGGTGACCACCCGATAACCAACTGAAATCAGAATATTATAAGTTGTTTCAAGAACTTGCGGATCGTCTTCAACCAACAGGATGGTTTCATTGCCGCCCGGCAGTTCATTCGTGACCGGTGCGTGCTGCGGCGGCGGTTTACGTTTGGTTAATGGTAGATAAATCTGGAAGCTGGTCCCCCTGTTGTGTTCACTGTCAACCAGGATATAGCCCTTGTGCTGCTTGATGACCCCCCAGGCGATGGCCAGGCCGAGCCCGGTTCCTTTGCCCGTATCTTTGGTGGTATAGAACGGGTCGAAAATATTCTGCAGCACCTCTTTGGGCATGCCGACGCCGGTATCGGTGACGGTAATCAGAGCATAATCGCCCGGCTCACCGTAGCCGTGTGCTTTGCAGAAGGCGCGATCAATGGTGGAAAGTTCCGTCTTGATCGTTAACACGCCGCCACCCGGCATCGCATCGCGGGCATTGGTCGCAAGGTTGACCAGAACCTGCTCCAGTTGAGAGGTTTCCGCCAGCACAAATAATTTCTGCTCCGACAGCATCAGCTGTTTATCAATGTGCTCACCGATGACCTTGACAAAAAGATCCTGCACCTGAAGGACCAGACGATTCAAATCGACCGGAGTTGAGGGACCGGACTTCTTCCGACTGTAGGCCAGCAGGCCATGCGTCAACTTGGAGCCACGCTCTGCGGCCTCAGCTATTTTGTTGATTTTGGGCAGCAATTTTTTATCATCGGTAGACAGGGACTGCAACAGCCCGGCGTATCCTGAAATAACCGTCAGGATATTATTGAAATCGTGAGCGATTCCACCGGTCAAGGTCCCGATTGCCTCCATCCGCTGTGAGTGCTGCAATTGTCGCTCAAGGGTTCTGCGTCGGGAAATATCGATAAACGTGATGACCCCACCGATCAACTCACCGTCGCGCATCATCCGGTGCCCCCAGTATTCAACCGGGATCTCCAGCCCATCCTTGCGCAACAGGACCCCATCAACACCGTCAACCTTCTCTTCACTTTCTATCACCGCCATAAAGGGACACTCACCGCTGGACTTCGTTCCGTGCAACCGCTCATTGTCAACCAGTTGGCTGAAGCTTTCCCCCACCAGCTCAGACTCGTCATCGTAACCGAGAATATGTAACGTCGAAGGATTACAAAAAACACACTCACCATTCAGATCGATCCCGACGATCGCTTCCGCAGTCGAGTTAAACAGGGTTCGCAGCATCTCTTCATTGTTTGCCAGCTCACGCTCATAGTTGAGGCGTTCGTATTCAGCTGCTGCCCGAGAGGCGATGACCGACAAAAGTTCTTCAACATGCGGCACGGCGATCATCGAGTGCCGGGAAAAGGCGCTGACAACTCCCAGCACCTGACCATCCTGCCCGATCATCGGGATGCCGATAAAACTTTTAATGCTGGAAAGTTTGAATTGACCAAGGGCCGGAAACAGGGCTGCGACATCCTCCGTGTAACAACGGTATTCACCCGCCAGGACTTCAGCATAGGGTGTCCCCGCCAATTGCAGGGAAAAAGGTGACTTCAGTTGACCATTCAGACAGCTGGCCTGAATTTTCAACCGCTCTTCCGCGACAATGCCGATACTGGCACCATCCGCGTTTAACCAGTCGCACAAATTCTGAACAATCTCGTTGAGGCAGTCCTGTCCCGTCAGGCCGACGGTACTGCGAACCAGGGTTTGAATTGAGGTCTCGTACTCCTCGCGCAGGGTAATGTCACGGGCAACGGAAAAATAAACCGGCTCTCCGGCAAGTTCAAACAGTTGGCTGCCGATTTCAACCGGCAACCAACTGCCGGCAGCGGTCCGCAGCTCCGTTCTGAAGAGGGATTTATCGTTTGCCGCGATATCGTCGAGAATCTGCTTGAACGCCTCAGGATCTTCCTGACTGATGCGATTGAGGTTGTAGGGTGAAAGGGATTTAAACTGCTCACGGGTATATCCGAGCAACTGACAAGCGACCTCGTTCACTTCGATGAAATTTCCCGGGGTGCCGTCCCGATTACGCTTGGAAATCAGAATGGCGTCAGTAACGCCGTTGAACAACCGGGAAAAGTATTCCTGACTCTGCAACAGCAGCGTTTCCCGCTCATCGATCGTTTTTCTCATGGTGCGGAAACTGTCGGAAAGCTTGTCGATCTCAAGATGATTGCCGTACGGCAGCGGATAGCGGTAATCCCCCTGAGAGAAAGATTCCGCGCTTTTTGCCAGATCCGAAATCGGTCGGGCAATTTTCCGTGATAGGGCGCGTGACCAGATGGCGGCCAGAAAAAAAGCCAGCAGCAGAGCACTGATAAGGATTACCCGCAACCGCCAGATAACGCTCGATATGCCTGAATACTCTTGACCGAACAGGACAACCCAGTCGACCACTGGAATGCGGATTGCCGTCCCGAGATATTGTTTTCCGTCCAGTTCATAGCGTGATGTTTCTGTTTTTCCGGCGAAGGCTGCAGTGACCGGTTGAAGAGTCTTCAGGTTGAGTTGACCGGAAACGGTCGTTTGCGGTAATTGAAAAACCAGCTGCCCCTGCTGATCGAGTAACAACAGGTGTGCGGGCTGTTTTGCCAGAAGGGGAAGAAAGTGCTGATACAGTTTCTCAATATTAACATAGGCGATTACCAGGCCTTCGTTCAGGCGACAGCTGATCGCGAGTGAGATTTTCCCGGTCAGTTTAGAAAAAAAGGCCTTGGACCAGACGATTGCTGAACTGTTGCGAGTCTTTGTCACCTGGGGAAGCAGTGAAAAATCCTGACCGATAAATTCATTGTACCTGCTGCGAAAATTATTCGGCAGACCGGTAGCGATAACCCGACCGTTTTTATCCAGCAGGAAAATTGACTCGATACTATCATTATCTTTGACAAGATTGTTCAGGTAGTTGTTGAACTGTTGTGATGCGGGCGAAAGGTGTGAGTAGATGCGGACAAACTCACGAATCAGGATATAGGGTTCCTGCAGTTCCAACGAGATTTGTGCAGCAATGGATTCGGTCGTCGAAAAGTTTTCGCGTGACAACCGCTGCCCGGTCTCGCGCGTGAAGTAGTCGAAGGAAACGATACTGACGATCAGCAGAGGAAGAATCGAAACAACCACAAACCGCCAGGCCAAAGCATCTTTCAGGCTGTAATCGATTTTCATGGAGACCACATGGTAGCGAGGTTAGCGTAACTTCCGTCTGGTGTTTCCAGATGGACACCGGCGTAATCAGTTTGCTGAGTATATAAGGAATTAACTGCTTTACAACAATTAATCCTGCGGAATCACTCTATTTTTCAGGTGTGGATGCAAATTTATTAAAAACGATACCACGGTATGAGAAACGAACACGGTCGGGCATGATCTCTTTGACACGAGCTCCGTTGATGTCAGTTCCTTCCATAACCGGCAGATCATTAATGATCGCCAGACGTGCTGACGGTTGCCGGTGGTAGATAATCGTATCGACCCGCAGGTCCGGAATATTTATCTCTTCAGGGGTGTCGGCAATAACCGTCGACGGGCGGCTCTTCTCTGCGGCGGCAACCGGTCGGTTTTGCGGCGTTGTTGCTTCGGGCTCAGGTTTATCGACAGGTGCTGCCGGTTCTGGCGTTGTTTTCAGCTCCGCCTTCGGGAGGGATTCATTGATCTGCTCCAATTGTCGCCGCGGGGTTGCCCGGGGTTGCAATCGTTCCGGCGGCGCAGACTGCCGTACTACCATCGGGGAAGCGGGTTGAGGGTGACTTCTTGACCAGTAAACCCAGCCACCGCCGGCAATGAGCAGCAGCACGCAGCATACCGCGAAGATCGGCCGGAGGGTTGTCCGGTGCTCAGCATGGTTGCGTTTGAGAATATCGTGGGCCAGATTGACACTCCCCTCCCCCAACTCGGCTTTTTCATCCTCAAGCTTACGTAAAGCTTTCAGTATCGAACTCATGACCCGTCTCCAACCGTCAGGCGCGGCATGTCCCGCCCGGTCTGGCGATACAGCCAATAGAGCGTCTGCGCGCCGACCCGCCCATCCGGGGCCAGCTGATGCTGCTGTTGAAAGCGGGTGACCATGGCGATGGTCGGCTTATCATAAATACCACTCAAAGTCAGCCTGTCACCCTTGAGCCGGTTCAGCAACCGTTGCAACTCGATAACTTTTCTACCTGATTTATTCGGTCGATCGAGCAACGGAATTTTGAGGTAATTTATATAGGGCAGCATGGCCTTTCCAAACCAGATTTCATTTAAATCCGCGATACTCAACCACCCCGAATCGGTTATCGCCGGAATTGTCTGCAATTGCTCGCCACGCACCTGATTAACGGCGATGAAGCGTTTTCCGGTAACATTCGGCAAGTTGATTTCCAGAACGATCGGGGCATCCAGTTTTAATATGTCGGCCGTCGTGATGTTGATTTCTGCCAGGTCAAAACCGAGCAATGCGAGGATTCTTTGCATGCTGCGACGGCCGTTGACCGCGGGGAGCCTTGCCGGGAGCGGTCGCTGCCAGGCTGCCGCGACCGCCAGGGCTGACTGCAAGCCGCTGTCTTCAACCGTCAGCCCGGCAATCTCCTGCCGCAGGCTCTCAATCTGCTCGGCCCGGAGATTGCCCGTCTCAACAACTATGGCCGGCACTTCGGGAAGCACAGACGCTTGTTGCTGCGCGGTGCTGCTGACGAGCGGTGGTTTTTTGCTTACCGGCGCAGAATCCAACGAGGTGTCGTTAACTATCTGCAGGCTGGCAAAAACAAGTATCACCACCAACAGAAGACCACCGAACACCGCGACAAACCTGGTCGGTCGGGAGCCATCCCGCTGCAGCTCTTTTTGTGCAACCTGAATATCCTGCCGGGATACGGAATGGCTGTCTCGGCTGAAGGCAACCAGCAGTGCCCGATCACAAAGAATATTAATCAACCGCGGGGTCCCCCGCGTAAAACGAAAAATCTGCTTCAGTGCCCCGGGGGTAAAAATGGTTCGTTCCCGGCAACCGGCGACTTTGATCCGATGCCGCACGTACCGACCGCTGTCCTCGGCATCCATCGGCTGAAGACGATAACAAACCGCCATCCGCTGGCGGAGTTGGCGCAGATCACGGCGCTGGAGCAACTGATCCAGCTCCGGTTGTCCGACCAGCACCATCTGAATCAATTTTTCCGTCTCCGTTTCCAGATTTGACAACAGGCGCAGTTGCTCAAGGACCTTCGGGTCAAGGTTTTGCGCCTCATCAACAACCAGCACAACGGTTTTCCCCGCCTCCCTCTGTTGCAACAGGAAAAGATTGAGTGAATCGTACAACGCAACCAGGTTGTCTTGTTGTGGATCAAACGCGATGGCAAATTCACGATGAATCGTTTGCAGCAGCTCAAGGGCGCTCAGACATGGGTTGAAAATCAGCGCAACGCGATATTCCGCTTCTTCCAGCTGCCCGAGCAATGTTCTCAGCACGGTTGTCTTGCCGGTACCGACCTCACCCACCAGGGACAAGAAGCCGAGCCGTTGCTGGATGCCGTAAAGCAGGTGGGCAAAGGCTTCCTTATGATTTTTGCTGAGGAAGATAAAACGCGGATCGGGGGTAATGTGAAACGGCTTTTCGGCAAACCCGAACATCTTAAGATACATATAAATTTCCTGACTTTTAAACGCTTCAGTCCAGCACTAATCTTTCACAGCCGGGACTCTTTTTTCAAGGACTAAATCGGTAGACGATTGCAGACCTTCTGCTAGACTGAAATAGACGTCCAGCCAGAGATTCAGGAGGTATTTCGATGGAAACCTGGAAACGCTTCACCCAAGATCAACGGATTGCTTATTTTTCGATGGAGATCGGCCTTAAAGCAGAAATTCCGACCTACAGCGGCGGCCTCGGTGTGCTTGCCGGAGATACCATAAAAAGTGCCGCAGATTTAAAAATACCGATGGTAGCGGTCACCCTGATCTACCGCAAGGGGTATTTCCACCAGCACTTCGGTGCGGACGGTTGGCAGCAGGAAAGCGACATCGACTGGCGACCGGAAAAGCATATGCGGCGGCTGCCGACTAAAAGCCTGGTCACGATTGAAAAACGTGATGTCAAGATTCAAGCCTGGCTTTACAACGTTAAAAGTCCGACCGGCGGTGAACTGCCGATCCTGTTTCTGGATACCGATATCCCCGGCAATGATGAAGAAGATCGCACAATTACGAATCATCTTTATGGCGGTGGACTCGAATTGAGGCTGAAGCAGGAGATCGTGCTCGGTATCGGTGGCGTCAGAATCCTGCAGGCTCTCAACTTTGCCATCAAGAAGTACCACATGAACGAGGGGCATGCCAGCCTGCTGACTGTTGAATTGCTCAACAACGCGCGTCTGCCGATCGAAGAAACCTGGGATGAACACAACGCCTGGAATACCAGAAAGGTCATGGAACAATGCGTTTTCACGACCCACACCCCGGTCGAAGCAGGGCACGACCGTTTCCCCTACGAGCTGGTCGAACGGGTCATGCCGCCGGAGGCACCGATCGGCCTGCTGAAAGAGATTTCGGGTGAGGACAATCTCAATATGACCCTTCTGGCCCTGAAGTTGAGTAACTACATCAACGGGGTTGCCAAACGGCACGGGGAAGTTTCGCAAAACCTGTTCCCAGGGTTCGAAATCCACGCCATCACCAACGGTATTCATCCGTTCACCTGGTGTTCGCCCTTCTTTGTCAACCTGTTCGACAAGCACCTTCCCGGCTGGGCCAACGAGCCGGAACTGCTGGTTCGGGTCGACAATATTCCGGATGAAGAAATCTGGGATAACCACTGTGGCGCCAAAGCCTTCT
>JAADGW010000036.1 GCA_013152145.1 Deltaproteobacteria bacterium | reverse complement strand
AATTTGATTACCGGGTCAGCGATGGCACCTTTACGACCTGTGATGGCGAGGTCCCCTCCTGGAAGTTTGCCGCCGAACAGCTTGATGTTACCGTCGATGGTTATGCGCGGGCCAAGAATGCGGTCTTTTATCTCAAGGATATTCCCTCCTTTTATCTCCCCTACCTGCTTTATCCGGTGAAGAGCGGGCGGGAATCGGGGTTGCTGATGCCACGGGTCGGCTACTCGCAGCGGCGCGGTTTTCAATACGACGGTGCTTATTATCAGGTGCTCGGGCGCAACCAGGATGCGACCTTCTATTTTGACTATCTCTCCAAGATGGGGCTGGGTAAGGGGCTGGAGTACCGCTACGTTTTCGGCCGGCAGACTGCCGGAGAGGCGCGCATCTATCATATTGATGTCGATAAGGTTGACGGGGTTGCGGTCGGTGAGCAGCGCTACGCCCTTGAATGGCAGCACGATGGCATCTTGCCGGGCGGAGTGCGGATGGTGGTTGATGCCGAATATGTCAATGCCAGGGATTATTTCAAGGACTTCGGCGAGGTTGCCAGGGATTACAACAAGGACAAGGTCCAGTCGGTTCTCTCGCTGAGTAAAAACTGGGAGAAGTACAGCCTGGTCGGCCAGTTCAAGTACATCAAGGATCTTGAAACGGATGATCCGGCCACCCTGCAACTGCTGCCGCGGATTAATTTTGACGTCACCCGGCAGCGGGTCGCCGAATCGGTTTTCTATTACGAGCTGGCAAGCGAATACAGCAACTTCTGGCGAAACCAGGGGCTGCGTGGCGAGCGTTTGATGGTGCGGCCGAATCTGTCGGCCAGCTTGCAGTTATGGGATGTGATCGATGTGATGCCGAGGGTCGCTTATCGTCAGCGCTACTACTGGGGCTTAAGTGATGGTTCTGCTGCCGCGCAGGGGGGGATCGTTGAGTTTTCGACCAAGCTGACGACCCGTCTGCAGCGGGTTTACGAACAGCCGATCGGGCCGGTCGACAGACTGCGTCACAGTATCGAGCCGGAAGTCACCTACCTCTACACCCCGCCGGTCGATCAGAACTCTCTACCCAGTTTCGACAGTTATGACCGGGTTGCCGAAACAAACCGGGTTGAATATGCCCTGGTGCAACGGTTTACCGCGCGTTTCGATCAGGATGAGGGCCCGCCGACTTATCGCGAACTGCTCTACCTGCGTCTGTCACAGAGCTATGATCTGCGTGAAGACGCGCAGGAGAAGCCGTTTTCGGCGATTCGCGGAGAGCTGACCCTGCTGCCGACCGACTGGTCGAAACTGCGCATCGACAGCAGCTTCGATATCGACCAGGGAGAGTGGAGCAAGTTGTCTGTTGAAGCTGATATCCACGATCAGCGGGAGAATGCTCTCAGTGCTACCTATCGTAACGACCGCGATCAGAATATCGATTACGCTGCGCTGGAGTTGGATGTCGCTTTCCTCAAACCGGTCTACGTCCACTACGAGGAACGCTATGATTTCTCGGTCAACAAACAGCTGGGACAGGTGCTGGGGGTTGAGTATCGTCAGCAGTGCTGGAGTGCCTTGCTGACGTTTCGCGAGAACGATAATGATCGGTCGATGATGTTGACATTCACCATGAAGGGGATCGGTCCGGTCGGTGGTGTCAGCAGCAGTCTGAAAGACAGGTGACCTCCCTGCCGTCCGGCAGAAAAGGGAGTTGACGCCCTTGGGGCGGCATGCGAAGCTGGCCGGCAGAAGTGCGACGGTTATGTCAAAGGCGGGCAGGCGGGAGTTCCTCCCGCTTTTGTGTCAGCAGTTGCGGAGTCTGGAGGTTCGCTTGGCCCCTGCCCGAGAACCGGCATCGCCCGGAAAAAAGAATCTGATCACCCTCTGGCTGTTGGTGGTCATCCTGCTGATGCTCGGTTTTGCGGTTTTTGGCAACCGGGGTGTCGTGCAGATTTTACAGGCTGAACGGCAGAAACAGCAACTGCAAGCGCAGTTGGCCGAGCTGCAACAGCAACAGCAGCGGTTGCGTGAAGAGATTGATCGTTTGCAGAATGACAGGGATTACTGGGAGCAGCTGGCCCGAAAAAATCTGGGTATGGTGCGCGAAGGGGAACTGATTTACCATCTTTCGCCCAAACCTGAAGATAAATAGCGAGAAAAGGCAGTTCTGAAGAATGAAAGAGCAGTTAAGACAGGCAATAAAAACCGCCCTGCAGCAATGTTATGACAATGGCAGCCTCAGTTCCGGGGAAATCCCGCAGGAGATTCAGCTGGAGGTGCCGAAAAATCCCGACCACGGTGATTTCGCCAGCAACCTGGCGATGACCATGGCCAAAGCTGAACGCAAGGCCCCGCGGCAGATTGCCACAGCGCTGGTGGCGGCGTTGCAGGATAACCCTCTTTGCGCCGAGATCGAAATCGCCGGTCCCGGGTTTATCAATTTTCGCCTTGCACCGAGCTGCTGGTACGGGGTGCTCGATCAGGTGATGCGTGACGGCGATCAATACGGTCGCAGCCAGGTCGGTTCCGGAACCAGCATCCAGGTGGAGTTCGTCAGTGCCAATCCGACCGGTCCGCTGCACATCGGTCACGGACGTGGCGCGGTAGTCGGTGATGCGGTGGCGGCGGTTCTGCAGGCCGCCGGGTTTGAGGTACAGCGTGAATATTACGTTAACGATGCCGGTAATCAGGTCAAAACCCTCGGCCGCTCGATTTTAATGCGGCTGCGGGAACTGCAGGGAGAAACGATTGAGTTTCCCGAGGATGGCTATCAGGCAGAGTATGTTCGCGAACTGGCCGCCAAGCTGCGTCGCGAAAAAGGTGAGCTGCATGATCTGTCCGAAGAGGCAGCGATCGAGCTGTGTGCCCGCTTCGGGGTGGCTGAGGTCCTCGATTGGATTGCCACCGACCTGAAGGCTTTCGGTATCCACTTTGATAACTGGTACAGCGAAAAGAGTCTCTACGACCGGCATCTGGTCGATGCCGAACTGGTCAAACTCAAAGAGAAAGGGCTCTCCTTCGAGCAGGATGATGCCCTCTGGTTGCGCACCACCGAGTACGGTGACGACAAAGACCGGGTGCTGATCAAGTCGGACGGCAGTTACACCTATTTTGCGTCCGATGTTGCCTATCATATGGAAAAGTTCGAGCGCGGTTTCGACCGGGTGATCGATGTCTGGGGTGCCGACCATCACGGTTATATCCCGCGGATGAAGGCGATGCTGGCCGGGCTCGGCCACCCGCCGGAAGATCTGGAAGTGCTGCTGATTCAGATGGTCAATCTGTTGCGCGATGGACAGCCTGTTATCATGGGCAAGCGCTCGGGGAACTTCATCACCCTGCGCGAGGTGATCGACGAAGTCGGCAGCGATGCCTGCCGGTTCTTTTTCCTGATGCGGCGTTGCGACAGCCAGCTCGATTTTGACCTGGAACTGGCCAAGCAGCAGAGTACCGACAACCCGGTTTATTATGTCCAGTATGCCCATGCCCGGGTCTGCAGTATTAATCGTAATGCGTCTGCGGCCGGTATTCCCCGGCCGCAGACGGAGACCGTTGATTTCAGCAGGCTGGAGTTGGCAGAGGAGCTTGCGCTGGTCCGGCAGCTGGCCCGTTTTGAGGAGCTGATTGTCGGTGCGGCTTTGAACTACGAACCGCATCGGGTGGTTTTTTATCTGCAGGACTTGGCAGCACAGTTCCACAGTTACTATAATCGTCAGCGAGTCCTGGTTGACGATCCGGCCACCACACAAGCCCGGCTCTATCTCGTCAACTGTGTCCGGATCGTTCTGGCCAACGCTTTGCGCCTGCTCGGCGTGTCGGCTCCAGAACAGATGTAAGGGGAAACTATGAAGGCAGCGACGAAAACCCGTACTCAGCGCCGTATGGAGAAAAAGCAGGCGCTGATTCTGCTGGTGCTGGTGCTGGCGGTTTCGTTGGCCAGCTTTACTCTCGGCGTCGTGGTCGGCCGTCAGGGTGCTGAGCGGGATCTGGCGCAAAAGCAGCAGGCTGCGGAGAGTATTCTGACGGCCAGGGTTTCGCAGCAAACGGCGGCAGCGGTGGCTCCTCGGGCAGAACCAGCAACCTCCGCAGAACGCCCGGCAGCAGGATCGGGTGATCAGCTTGCGGCGAAAACCAAATTGACCTTTTACGACGATCTGACCAAGGGGGAAGCCGTTCCCCTCGGCAGCGGGATCAATCTGCCGCCAAAGCCTGAAAAGGTGGAAAAGCCGGCGGTCCCGACGCCGATTGTCAAGAAGACCCCGCCTGTGACCGTGGCAAAAACAGCAACCCCGGCGTCGCCGGTTCCCGCCGAAACTCTGGCGGCGGCACTGCCGAAGAGCGACCCGAAGGGGCGTTACGCGGTGCAGGTCGGTTCGTTTGCTGCTGCGGGGGATGCCGGTGCTTTTAAACAGCGGCTGCTCGACAAAGGTTTTACCGCCTTTGTGGTTGAGGCTGACCTGGGCAAGAAAGGACTCTGGTACCGGGTCAGGTTGGGACCTTATACTGATGCTGCCGCCGCGAAATCGGTACAGCAACTGGTTGAGAAAAAAGAGCAGATCAAAGGTTTTGTCACGCGTCAGTAGGAAACGCCGACATTTGTTTCGGGGTGATGAAAAACTACCGATATTCGCGGTAACAGGGCCGTTTTTTTGCTTGACATTTTTTCGGCAGGATACTATTTTCCTGCCTCGTGCCGCGGGATGGAGCAGTCTGGTAGCTCGTCGGGCTCATAACCCGAAGGTCGGGGGTTCGAATCCCTCTCCCGCAACCAAAACCGATCCCTCCGGACCGGAGGTTGACGATATCAGTTGTACGGCGGTGTAGCTCAGTTGGTTAGAGCATGCGGCTCATATCCGCAGTGTCCGGAGTTCGAATCTCTGCACCGCCACCATTTCAGGCCCTCTCCGGTAACGGGGAGGGCCTTTTTCGTTGCGGGCGTAAGCTCTTCCCGCTAATCTAGGCCACTATGCAGTCCAGTTTTGATCAGCAAATTTCAGCGGCCGGTCTCGTCCCTGGGGACAAGCTGCTGGTCGCTGTCTCCGGTGGCATCGACTCCGTGGTGCTGTTGCACCTGCTGCACTCGGTTGCTGCTGCGCGCCGTCTTCAGTTGTCCGTGGCCCATCTTGATCACCGGATCCGTCCCGAAAGTGTGGCCGATGCTGATTTTGTCCGGCGGCTTTGTGTCGATTGGGGAATCCCCTGTGTTGTTGAGTCCCGTGATATTCCGCAGCTGGCCGTAGCGCAGAAAATCAGTCTGGAGATGGCTGGTCGGCAGGCGCGGCGCGAGTTTCTGTTGCGGCAGGCGGATCAGGTCGGGGCGCGGTTGATTGCTCTGGCCCATCATCGGGACGACCAGGTGGAAACCTTTCTGTTGCGTTTGCTGCGCGGCAGTGGTGTGGCGGGTCTGGCCGCGATGCGACCTCTGCGGGATTGCTGGTGGCGGCCGTTGCTCGAGTGCAGTCGTGATGAGATCCTCAATTATGCCCGGCAGCAGCAGCTGGAGTGGGTAGAGGATGTCAGCAATGTCGACACAATTTATTTACGCAACCGCCTCCGCCATCAGCTGCTGCCGCAGTTGCGTGACGTCAACCCGCAACTTGACCGGCGTTTGGCTGAACTGTGCCGGCAGTTGCAGGTTGATGATGACTACTGGCGGCGGCAGGTTGCGGAGATTTTGCCGAGTGTGACACTCGCTTCCGAGGATGGGCTGCGGCTTGACCGACGGAGCCTGCTGGCTCTGCCCGAGGCGTTGCGGGTGCGGGTGTTGCGTGAAGCGCTGCGGCAGGTGCGGGGGGATATCCAGCGTCTGGAGGCGGTTCATCTGCATGCTGTAACCGATCTGCTGAGCAGCGAACGGAGTCAGGCTCAACTTGACCTGCCCGCCTGCTGGGTTGCACGGCGTTACGAACAGCTCTGGTTGCGCCGGCGGGCTGCGAAACGTCTACCGGCTTATGATCTGCCGCTGTCGGTTCCGGGTGAGCTGCAATTGCCCTGCGGCAGGAGCCTGCGTGCGCAACTGCGGGATGAAGTGACCGGAGAGTCGACATGGGTCGCTGAGTTTTCCCTGGCCGGCTTGAAGGAGCCGCTGAGGGTACGTAACTGGCGTGCCGGCGATCGTTTTGAGCCGCAGGGGCTGGCCGGGAGCAAGCGGCTCAAGCGTTTATTCAGTGATCAGCAGATCGAGTTGGAAGAGCGCCTGCGGGTTCCCTTGCTGGTTTCCGGCGAGACGATTTTGTGGGTTGTCGGATTGCGCCGTTCACGTCGGGCTCCGGTTGTTGCCAAACCGGGTGAAATCCTGCATCTGGCGCTGCGCTGAGAGAGGAAAAAAGCGGACAAAGCACTTGTTCGGTCTCCCTCTTTATGGTAATTTTCCCTGCCAGTTCCGTTGTTTAGTTTTATCAATCAGGTTTTCTCTATATCGTTTTAAAACTCCATAGGGGGTAAAGTGAGTCAATTCCAGAAAAATCTTGCTCTGTGGCTGGTCATTTCTTTGTTGATGATCATGCTGTTCAATATGATGACTCAGCGGGAGAGTAAGCAGAAACCGATTAATTATACGGAGTTCTTGACCGCAGTCGATGCCGGGAAGGTGACCAGTATCGTCCTCCAGGGATCGCAGATCAATGGCATCTACAAGGATGGCGGCAAATTTCAGACGAATGCCCCGCCCGATATGGAGCTGATTCCCGATTTAAAAAAGAAAGGGGTCGTCATCGAGGCCAAGCCGGTTGACGATCAGGGCTTCTGGTTTACGCTGCTGGTTTCCTGGGGACCGATACTGCTGTTGATTGCGGTCTGGATCTTCTTCATGCGGCAGATGCAGTCCGGTGGTGGCAAGGCGATGAGCTTCGGCAAAAGTAAGGCCAAGCTGCTGACCGACACGCAGGGGCAGATCACCTTCAATGATGTTGCCGGGGTTGACGAGGCCAAGCAGGAGCTGGAGGAGGTTGTCGAGTTTCTCAAGGATCCGAAGAAGTTTACCAAGCTCGGTGGCAAAATCCCGAAAGGGGTATTGCTGGTCGGTGCACCGGGGACCGGTAAAACTCTGTTGGCCCGTTCGGTGGCCGGTGAGGCCGGGGTGCCGTTCTTTACGATTTCCGGTTCCGATTTTGTCGAGATGTTTGTCGGGGTCGGTGCCAGTCGGGTCCGTGACCTGTTCCTGCAGGGGAAGAAAAATGCTCCCTGCATCATCTTTATCGACGAGATCGATGCCGTCGGCCGTCATCGGGGTGCCGGTCTTGGTGGTGGGCACGATGAGCGTGAGCAGACCCTTAACCAGTTGCTGGTCGAGATGGATGGCTTCGAATCGAACGAAGGAGTTATCCTGATTGCCGCGACCAACCGTCCCGATGTTCTGGACCCCGCATTGCTGCGCCCCGGCCGTTTCGACCGCCAGGTGGTGGTGCCGCGTCCCGACATCAAGGGGCGCCTGAAAATTCTGCAGGTGCATTCGCGCAAAGTCCCGATGGACGAATCTGTCGATCTTTTCACGATCGCCAAGGGGACCCCCGGTTTCTCCGGTGCCGATCTTGCCAACCTGATCAATGAAGGGGCTTTGTTGGCCGCCCGGGGCAACAAGACCAAGGTCGACAAGGACGATATGGAGGCGGCCAAGGACAAAGTACTGATGGGTGCCGAGCGGCGTTCGCTGGTGATTACTGAAGAAGAGAAACGGGTTACGGCCTACCACGAGGGCGGACATGCGCTGATCTCTTTGTTGACCCCGGGTTCCGATCCGGTACACAAGGTTTCCATCATTCCGCGTGGTCGGGCCATGGGGGTTACTATGTACCTGCCGGCCGAAGAGAAGTACAACGAAACCGCCAGTGGGTTGAATATCCGGATCCGCGCCCTGCTCGGTGGCCGGGTGGCCGAGGAACTGACCTTCGAATCGGTAACCAGTGGTGCCAGTAATGATCTGGAGCGGGTCACCGCTATCGCCCGCAAGATGGTTTGCGAGTGGGGTATGAGCGAGAAAATCGGTCCCCTCGCTTTCGGCGAGAAGGAAGGAGAGATCTTTCTCGGCCGCGATATGGGACATATGAAGAATTACAGTGAGGCAACGGCAGTCGAACTGGATGCCGAGATCCGGCGTATTGTTAATGAGAACCTGGAGATCGCCCGCAAGGAGCTTAAGGCGCATCAGCCGCAGTTAATTGCTCTGGCTGAAGAGTTGCTGGAAAAAGAGACCCTCGATGGAGCCGAAGTTCTGGAGATTGTTTTTCCGGATGGCGTGCCTGATCACCTTAAACCGAAGGTGGTAGAGGATCCTTTCAAGTTTGAAACGGCTGACGAGGAGGTTGTCGAAGCTCTAGAGACAGCAGAAACTGCAGAAACTGCAGAAACTGCGGAAACTGCGGAAACTGCGGAAACTGCGGAAACTGCGGAAACTGCGGAAAGAAACTGCGGAAACTGCGGAAACTGCGGAAACTGCGGAAACTGCGGAAACTGCGGAAACTGCGGAAACTGCGGAAACTGCGGCCTCGGATTCAGATTCAGATTCCGACCTGCCGAAGGCGTGACCCGGTTACCGGCACAACTGCTGCGGGGGCGCGATTGTCTGCTCGATTTGGGTCGTCCCTGTATCATGGGGGTGCTCAATGTGACCCCCGATTCCTTTTCCGATGGGGGGCGTTATGTCGACCCGCAGCGAGCCCTGGAACAGGGACTGGCCATGCAACGGGATGGCGCCGGTCTGCTTGATATCGGCGGTGAAAGTACCCGCCCGGGTGCCCCGTCGGTTGCTGTAGATGAGGAGTTGGAACGGGTCATTCCGGTGATTGAGGCGCTGCGACGGGAGACCGCGCTGCCGATTTCGATCGACACCAATAAGGCGTCAGTGGCCCGCGAAGCGATGGCTGCTGGCGCCAACTTTATTAATGATATCAGTGGGCTGTGCTTTGATCCGCAGATGGCCGGAGTTGCCGCGGAGAGTTCGGCCGGGCTGTTTCTGATGCATACCCGCGGGCGTCCCGAGGTCATGCAGCAGGATACCGAATATCGCAGCCTGCGCGAAGAGGTGTATGCCGGTCTGCGACAGAGTATCGCGCTGGCTGAAACGGCCGGGATCAGTCGGGAACGACTGGCGGTCGACCCCGGGATCGGTTTCGGTAAAAGCGTGCTCGGCAATCTGGAGTTGCTCCACTCTCTTGATGAACTGCATCGTTTCAAGTGTCCGCTGCTGCTCGGAACTTCGCGCAAAAGTTTTATCGGTGAGATTCTACAGCAGCAAGACCCGCTGAAACGGTTGTCCGGAACCCTGGCAACGATTGCGGCGGCGGTTGCGCAGGGAGTACAGATTTTCCGTGTGCATGAGGTGCGACCGGCCTGTGAGGCGGCTTTGGTCGCTTGGGCCATCCGCGAAAAAAAACTTCCCTGAGGTTTCTCTTTTCCCTGTTTTGCTGCAGGCTTTATTGTTAATCTTTGTAACTATTCAGCCCGATGGCCTTGGAGTGGGCAGCGCGAGGTCATCCATCGCGCTGCTGAATAGTTACTAATCTTTTTACTCTTCTGAGTTTCCTCTGTCCGGTTGGTGGGCATTGCAATGTTCGATGTATTTACTAATATCCGTCTGCTCGATCTCCTCGATATTAGTATCGTTGCGTTTATCATCTACCGAACCATCCTGTTGATCAAGGGGACCCGGGCCGTTCAGATGCTGCTCGGCCTGGCCGTTGTCCTGGTGTTTTATCTCGCCTCCCGGGTCGGTGATCTGCACACCCTTAACTGGTTTCTGAGTAATTTCCTCTCCTCAATCATTCTGGTGATCGTGGTTATTTTCCAGAACGATATCCGCCGTGCCCTGATGCATGTCGGCCGCAATCCGTTTTTCGGCGGGATGACTTATCGGGAGGAGTCTGAGGTTATCGATGAGCTGGTCAAGGCCTGTGTGGCACTGGGAAACAGGAAGATCGGTGCGTTGATCGCCATCGAACGGGAGACTGGAATCAGGGATATTCTTGAGTCGGGAGTAACGGTCGATGCCCGTGTTTGCAATGAGCTGATCCGGGCGATTTTCATGCCGAGTTCACCGATCCACGACGGGGCGCTGGTGATCCAGCAGGGAAAGTTAAAATTTGCCGGTTGTTTTCTGCCGCTCAGCCAGAGCCGTGATATCAGCAAGGCATTGGGAACCCGGCATCGGGCGGCGATCGGGCTGACCGAACTGGCTGATGCCATCGCCATTATCGTATCTGAGGAAACGGGAAAGATTTCGGTGGCGGTCAACGGCGGAATTACGCGTAACCTGGATGCCACCAGCTTGAAAAAGGTTCTCGGCCGCCTGCTGGAACCACGCAGGGCCAAGAGCAAGCAGAAGAGCGGAAAGAAAAAGGGATGAACCGAATATTCAAGATGTTGACAGAGAACTGGACATTGAAGCTGCTCTCGCTGGCTTTTGCCCTGATCCTGTGGATGTTTATCATGGGGGAGCGGCGCCAGGAGGTGGGCTATCTGGTCCCTCTGGAACTGCAGAATATCCCGCCGGGACTGATGATTGCCAACGAGGTGCCGAGTCTGGTCGATGTGCGGATCAGTGGACCGCGGACGTTACTGATGAAGGTCAGCCCCAACGATATCAGTATCGCTGTCGATCTGTCCGATCTGAAGCCGGGACTGACCACCTTTAAACGTCTGGAGGAGCGGCTCAACTTGCCCAGCGGTTTGCGGGTGACCCGGCTCTCTCCATCATTTATTGATCTGAAACTGGAGCGGATCAAACAGAAACGGGTGCCGGTGAAGATTACCCTGGTCGGTGAGCCGTTGGCCGGCTATCAGGTTGGACGGGTCAGCGCTGTGCCGGCGCGGGTTGTGGTTGAAGGGGCCGAATCTGAGCTGAAGAGTGTCAACGAAGTGACCACCGATCCGGTTGATTTGAACGGGGTCAAGGAAGGGTTTTCCCTGATTGTGCCGTTGGTTCATCCAGGAACTTACACCTACTTCAAGGATGAAAAGACAACGGAGGTTCAGGTAGAAATTCAGCCCGTGGAACCGCCCGCTGTACCCGCTGAGAAAAATCCGCAGCGACCAACAACTGAAGCGAATTCGGAAGGGGATAAATCCTGATGGAAAAGAAACTGTTCGGCACCGACGGTGTGCGCGGTGTGGCCAATATCGAACCGATGACCACTGAAATGGCGATGCAGTTGGGTCGCGCAGCCGCCTTCGTCTTTAAACAGGATAAAGATCGTCGCCACCGGGTGGTAATCGGCAAGGACACCCGGCTGTCCGGCTACATGATAGAGAATGCCCTGGTAGCGGGAATCTGCTCGATGGGGGTGGATGTCCTGCTGGTCGGCCCGTTGCCGACCCCCGGCATTGCTTTTATTACGACCTCAATGCGGGCGGATGCCGGTGTGGTCATCAGCGCCTCGCACAATCCTTATCAGGATAACGGCATCAAGTTTTTTTCTCATGATGGTTTCAAACTGCCGGATGAACTGGAGCTGGAGATTGAGGACCTGATTCTGAACAACCGGCTGGATGATTTACGCCCGGTGGCCGATGATGTCGGTAAGGCTTACCGGATCGATGATGCGATCGGCCGTTATATCGTCTACCTGAAAAATACCTTCCCGCGCGATCTTGATCTGCAGGGGCTGCGGATTGTCCTCGATTGTGCTCATGGCGCCGGGTACAAGGTTGCCCCGGCCGTGCTTGAAGAACTGGGTGCTGAAGTGATCCCGCTCGGGGTGAAGCCGAACGGTGTCAATATCAACGATGGTTGTGGTTCGTTGCATCCCGAAGTGATGGCGGCAAAGGTGCGTGAATTCCGTGCCGACCTGGGGATCGCACTCGATGGCGATGCCGACCGGGTCATTTTTGTCGATGAGCATGGGATGGAGGTCGATGGCGACCATATCATGGCGATCTGCGGGACCGAGCTGCTGAAAGAAGGTCAGCTGCATAAAAAAACCGTGGTCGCCACAGTGATGAGTAATATGGGGTTGGATATCGCCATGCAGCAGGCCGGCGGCAAGGTGGTACGGACCGCGGTCGGTGATCGTTACGTGGTTGAAGAGATGCTCAAGGGTGGCTACAATCTGGGTGGTGAGCAATCGGGGCACATGATCTTTTTCGATCATATTACCACCGGTGACGGTATCCTTGCCGCGTTGCAGGTTCTGGCGATTATTCAGCGCCGGAACAAGCCCTTGTCCGAGTTGTCCAGGGTGATGACCTCACTGCCGCAGGTGCTGGTTAATGTCCGGGTGCGGAAAAAAGCCGCTCTGGCCGATATCGCGCCGATCAAAAAGGTTATTGATGAGGTCGAGGGTGAGCTTGCCGGCAAGGGGCGGGTGCTGGTCCGCTATTCCGGTACCGAGCCGTTGTTGCGGGTGATGATCGAGGGGGAAGATCAGCTGCGGATTGCCGAGTTGGCGGATAACGTGGCCAGTGCGGTCCGTGAGCATCTCGGCGCTTGAGCGCTAACAGCGCTATAATTGACGTAACTATTCAGCAGGATGGTCTCGGGGTACCCGTTCCAAGGGCCGCATGAACCCATCCATGGGGCTTGACTGTCGCCATCCAGGCGACAGACACCCTTGAAGTGGGCACCCCGAGGCCATCCATCGCGCCGCTGAATAGTTACTGATTGACAAACACAGAGGAGCTGAAATCTTGGCAAAACTGGGAGTTAATATCGATCATATTGCCACTATCCGTCAGGCGCGGGGAGTCAAAGAGCCCGACCCGGTCGCGGCGGCAGTGCTGGCGGAGCTGGCCGGTGCTCAGGGCATTACCGTTCACTTGCGCGAAGATCGTCGCCACATTCAGGACCGTGATGTCGAGCTGCTGCGGCAGACGGTTCAGACCCGGCTCAATCTGGAGATGGCATTAACAGAGGAGATGGTTGCCTTCGCCCTGAAGATTTTGCCCGATGTTGTGACCCTGGTACCGGAAGGCCGCCATGAGTTGACCACCGAGGGGGGGCTGGATGTCAATCGCTTGCGGACCACCCTGAAGCAGAATGTTGATCTGCTTAAACAGGCGGGGATCGTCGTCAGTCTGTTTGTTGAACCGAACCTGGAGCAGATTAAAACCAGCCACAAGGTCGGCGCCGATTACATTGAAATCCACACTGGCAGCTATTGTGAAATGCGCACCGATGCCGACCGCCGCGAGCAGTTGCGGCGAATCGAACTGGCGATCAGTGCCGCCCGAAAGCTGGGGCTCGGCATCAATGCCGGGCATGGCCTCAACTATCAGAATATCGCTCCGGTGGTTGCCTTGGGCGGGATAGAGGAATTCAACATCGGCCACAGTATTGTCGCTCGTGCATCTCTGGTCGGGATGGAACGGGCGGTGCGTGAAATGCTGGAACGGCTGAAAGGATAGCATCGTGGCGATTGTCGGTATCGGTACCGATCTGGCCCGGATCGAGCGCTTCCGCAGGTTTCTCGAGCCGGACAACCGGGTCCTGAGCCGGGTTTTCAGCGCCGGGGAACGGCAGTACGCGCTGCAGATGAGAGACCCGGCCCCGCATCTGGCGGCTCGTTTTGCCGCCAAGGAGGCTTTCGTCAAGGCGCTTGGCACCGGCTTGCGTGACGGCCTCTCCTGGCAACAGGTGGTCGTGGTGCGTGATCAGCTCGGCTGCCCTGCGCTGCAACTCACCGGGCGGGCTGCCGAGCTGCTGACTGAGCGGGGTGCCGCCTCGACCCATTTAAGTTATTCGCATGACGGTGATTATGCTGTCGCAACGGTGATTCTGGAGTCCTGATGCGTCTGATTCGAGCAGCAGAGATGCAGGCGATCGATCGTCGGGCTATCGAGCAGATCGGTATTCCCGGAGTGGTGTTGATGGAAAATGCCGGTCGTGCGGCCACCGAGGTCTTCTGCCGCGAACTGGCCGAATTCTTTCCCGGACCGGTTCTGATAATGGCCGGTAAAGGGAACAACGGCGGAGACGGTTACGTGATGGCCCGCCTGCTCGCTGAACAGGGTTGGACGGTCCAGACGCTGGTGCTCGGTCGCGCGGAGGATATTGTCGGCGATGCGGCCGTGATGCTCGCTGTCCTGCAGCAATTGGCGCAGCCGGTTCGGTTTGTCGCCGAAGCGCGGCAGTTGCATGACATCATTGCCGCCGTTGCTCCGACGGTCATTGTTGATGCCCTGCTCGGCACCGGGTTACAAGCGACGGTTCGGGGCCTCTTCGCCGCGGCGATCGAACTTATCAACAGCGCCGGGGTGCCGGTCTGTGCTGTCGATATCCCCTCCGGGGTTGACGGCTCAAGCGGTCGGATCTGTGGTCTGGCGGTGCAGGCTGATCTGACGGTAACCTTCGACCACGCCAAAATCGGTCACGGCAGCGACCCGGGAGCAACCCGGACCGGATTGCTGGAGGTCGTCGACATCGGCATTCCAGCATGCGGACGCATCGAGCTGGAGTCAGATGTTGTGCTGGTTGATGCCGCAACTGCTGCTGACAGTCTGCCGGTGCGGCCCCGGACCGGTCATAAGGGCAGTTTTGGTCACTTGCTGTTGCTGGCCGGGTCAAGTGGAAAGACCGGTGCGGCCGCGCTGGCCGGAAATGCCGCGTTGCGTGGCGGCTGTGGGCTGGTGACCGTGGCCACTCCGGCCTCGGTGCATGATATCCTGGAGGTTAAGCTGACTGAAGTGATGACCTGCCCGCTGGCGGATGTTGATGGGATCATCAGCCGACAGGCGCGGGCGCAGGTTGCCGAGCTGTTGGCGGGACGTCAGGCGCTGGCGGTCGGACCCGGTTTGGGTCAAAGTGCCGGACTGGCCGAATTGCTGGCCTGGTTGCTGACTGCGGTTGAATTGCCGCTGGTGATCGATGCGGATGCTCTTAATCTGCTGGCCGGGCGGTTGGAGCTGCTGAAACAGTACTCCGGGCCGCCACCGATACTGACCCCGCATCCAGGTGAGATGTCACGTCTCTGTGGTTTGAGCATTGCGGAGATTGAGGCTGATCGCTATCAGCTGGCCTGTACTTTTGCCGCTGAACATCATGTGGTGCTGCTGCTGAAAGGGGCGCGGACGGTGGTCGCGGCCCCGGACGGCCGGGTACGGATCAATCGTAGCGGCAACGATGGTCTGGCCAGTGGGGGCAGTGGAGATGTTCTCACCGGTCTGATCGGGGCTTTGTTGGCCCAGGGTTTGGAACCTTTTACTGCTGCCACTCTGGCTGCCTGGCTGCATGGCCGGGCGGCCGAGCTGGTGGCCGTCGGGCAGGGGACGGCCGGAATGACCGCCTCCGATCTGCTTTGTCAACTTCCGGTGGCCCGTCGGGAACTGAGTGAAGGAGTTTACGTATGCTGACAGCAGGGGAAATTATGACTCGAGAAGTCGTCACGGTGACGGATAAGACCAGTCTTAAAGAGCTGGCTTCTAAATTTGTTGAGACGCGTTACAGCAATATGCCGGTCGTTAACGATTCCGGCAAACTGGTCGGTGTCATCAGTGAAACCGACTTGGTTGAGCAACAGAAACCGTTACACATCCCGACCGTGATGGCTTTATTTGACGGGGTCTTCTATCTCGACAGCGAGAAAAGTTTCAAGGAGCAGGTCGACCGGGTGACGGCCACTACGGTCGGCGAATTGTGCAACCGGAAGCCGATCACCTGTTCACCGGAGAGCACCGTTCGCGAGATTGCCGGTCTGATGAGCAAACACAAGGTTCATCTGCTGCCGGTTATGAAAGCCGATGAAATGATCGGCGTCGTCACGCGTCTCGACCTGATCCGGACGATGGAGGAGTGAGCTTGCTCCGCTGGTCTTTTCGTAGCGCCGGTGAGGCGCAGACGCTGGACCTTGGGATTCAACTGGGCCGACTGCTGAAGCAGTCGGCCCTGATTCTGTTGCAGGGTGAACTGGGAGCCGGCAAGTCGGTGCTGGCCAGGGGGATCGCCCGCGGTCTCGGGGTTGATCCGCGGGTGCCGATTACCAGCCCGACTTACACCTTGATGAATCATTATCCGGCTCGACTCGACCTCTACCATTTTGATCTCTACCGTCTTCGTGATCCGGATGAGTTGCTGGAGATCGGCTTCGATGACTTTGCCTTCGGCGCGGGAGCGACCCTGGTCGAATGGCCCGAGCGGTTGGAAAATGATGCCACGCCGGGTCTGTGGGTCCGGATCGACAACCTGAAGGACGATTTACGTGAACTGACTTTTTTGCCCCGGGGGGAAGCCGCCGAGGAGCTTTTACTGCACCTGCGGCGGGCTCTTTCCAGTTAACCAGCGAGCGCGTTTTGTAACGCTGGAAAAAGCTTTTGACCGGTTGTGAAATTCCTGCTATTAAGGGTCTTTCCGGTCATTCGGGAGGTTTTTTCTGTGTCGGTGACGAGCGGCTGTTGCCGGCATTTTTCAATCAGGAGGAAGTGGACTGTTATGGCCCTGGTAGTACAGAAATATGGCGGAACCTCCGTGGGAACTGTGGAAAAAATCCGCAATGTTGCCCGCCGGGTGGCCAAAACTTTTGATGCTGGCAATGATGTTGTCGTCATCGTTTCGGCCATGGCCGGTGAGACCAATCGACTGGTGGCACTGGCCAACGATATGTGCGAGTTTCCCAGTGAACGTGAGTATGATGTGCTGGTTGCGGCCGGCGAACAGGTGACAATCGCTTTGCTGTCGATGAGTCTGTTGTCGATGGGGTACAATGCCAAGAGTTACCTTGGTTCGCAGATTCCGATCTATACCGACAATGCTCATTCGCGGGCGCGGATCAAGAATATTGACGATAAAAAAATCCGTGAAGATCTGAAGAACGGCACCATCCTTATTGTCGCCGGATTTCAGGGGGTTGATGATCAGGGCAATGTGACGACCTTCGGTCGCGGTGGTTCCGATACCTCGGCGGTGGCCATCGCCGCCGCCCTCGAGGCCGATGTCTGTGAAATTTATACCGATGTTGACGGGGTTTATACGACCGACCCGCGGATGGTCCCGCAAGCCTCAAAAATCGAGAAAATCTCCTACGAGGAGATGCTCGAAATGGCCTCGCTCGGCGCCAAGGTGTTACAGATCCGCAGTGTCGAATTTGCGAAGAAATACAATGTCGTCATTCATGTGCGTTCGAGTTTTGATGACCGGACCGGGACGCTGGTGATGAAGGAGGATCAGGAAATGGAAACGGTGCTGGTTTCGGGGATTGCCTACAACAAGGATGAAGATAAAATCAGTATTTTCGGCGTTCCGGACCAACCGGGGATTGCCGCGCAGATTTTCACGCCATTGGGAGAGGCGGGGATTACGGTTGATATGATCATCCAGAATGTGTCCCGGGACGGGAAAACCGACATGACCTTCACCGTGCCGAAAAGCGATTGCAAAAAGGCCCTCAGATTTATCGAAGAGGTTGCCCTGAAGATCGGTGCGGATGGGGTCAGCCATGATAACTCCATCGCCAAGATATCTATTATCGGCGTCGGTATGCGGTCCCATGCCGGAATTGCCCAGACCATGTTCGAGACCCTCTCAACTGAGGGGATTAATATTGAGATGATTTCGACTAGCGAAATCAAGGTTTCCTGTATTATCGCTGCCAAATACACCGAGCTGGCTGTGCGGGTATTGCACGAGGCGTTCGGGCTGGATAGTCGCAAGTAGCTGAGGGGTAGGGTACGGCGGCACGACATAGAGAGGATGTGATGCAATGAACCGGATTCAGATTTACGATACCACGCTGCGTGACGGAACCCAGGCCGAGGACATCTCTTTCCAGGTGCGAGACAAGGTCCAGATTGCCAGACGTCTTGATGAACTGGGCATTGATTATATTGAGGGAGGGTGGCCCGGCTCGAATCCGAAGGATATCACCTTCTTTCATGAAATTAAGCATGAGACCCTCAGTCACAGTAAAATAACCGCCTTCGGGTCGACCCGCCGCGCCAAGGTGACACCGGCCGAGGATAACAATATCCAGATGCTGATCGAGGCTGAGCCTGATGCTGTCACCATCTTCGGGAAAACCTGGGACTTTCATGTCCGCGAAGCGTTACGGATCTCGTTGGAAGAGAATCTGGAGCTGATCAACGATTCACTGGTCTATCTCAAACAACGGGTCGGTGAGGTGATTTACGATGCCGAACATTTCTTCGACGGTTACAAGGCCAATCCGCAGTACGCCATCAAGACCTTGCAGGCCGCGGCTGCCGCCAAGGTTGATTGCATCGTTCTTTGTGACACCAATGGCGGTACTCTGCCGCATGAATTTCCGGCGATCATGGACGCGGTGAAACAGGCGATTGCAACGCCGCTCGGGATCCACGCCCACAACGACAGTGAGTGTGCCGTGGCCAACTCGTTGATGGCTGTCAGTTGCGGGGCCATTCATGTTCAGGGAACCATGAACGGTTTCGGCGAGCGTTGCGGCAATGCCAACCTCTGTTCCATCCTCCCCTCGCTGAAATTGAAACTGGGTAAAGACTGCGTCAGTGACGATAATCTGAAGACGTTGCGCAGTGCCTCCCGCTACATCTATGAACTGGCCAATCTGGTGCCGGACAAGCATCAGGCCTATGTCGGCAACTCGGCGTTCGCCCACAAGGGCGGGGTCCATGTTTCTGCCATTCAGCGGCACCCGGAAACGTATGAGCATATTCGCCCGGAGCTGGTCGGTAACCGTACCCGGGTGCTGGTTTCGGATCTTTCCGGTCGCTCAAACATCCTCGTCAAGGCGGAGGAGTGCGGTATTGCACTCGACAGCAAAGATCCCGTGACCTTGGAAATTCTGGAGGATATTAAAGCGCTGGAAAACCAGGGTTTTCAGTTTGAAGGAGCCGAGGCCTCTTTTGAACTGTTAATGCTCAAGGCGCTGGGCCAATTGAAACACTATTTCACCGTCTCTGCGTTCCGCGTTATCGATACCCTGCGCGACAATGACAAGTCGCCGATTTCCGAAGGGACCGTCAAGGTCAAGGTCGGCGGTCGGGTCGAACACACTGCTGCTGACGGAAATGGACCGGTGCATGCTCTGGATATGGCGCTACGTAAAGCCCTGATCAGTTTTTATCCGCGCTTGAGTGAGGTGAAATTACTCGATTACAAGGTTCGTGTCCTGCCGGCCGGGAAGGGAACTGAATCGGTCACCCGGGTTCTGGTTGAATCCGGTGACCGTGACGGCCGCTGGGGAACGGTCGGGGTCAGCAGTAACATCATTGACGCCTCCTATCAGGCGTTGGCGGATGCCTTGACCTATAAACTATATAAGGACAACCTCTGACCCGTTGAAAGGCGGGGAGAAGGTTCGTTCAGGAGCCGGTCATTCCGTAGCGGAATGACCGGCTTTAATTTTTATTACGGCAGAATTTTCCGACCGTCAAATAAATGAAGTTTATCTCTTTGACCGTCATTAAATTGACGATCAACAATGAGGGCCTTGACGGATATCCCTGGATGTGACTCGATACTTTTTTTGATATCAATAATATCGGCAGCTTATGTGAATGTCCTGATCTTTGGAAATATTTTATAGCCAAAAAGGTAAGGATTTTAAAAGTATTGAATTCAGCTAATGATTTGTCGTGGTATCGCAACGGCGTTATTTATGTCCTCGATCGTCAAATTACTGACGAAATGCTTGAGCAATTTAATGTTTCGTTTAGCCGGCCGTTCG